>CAYUYD010000281.1:0-3490 GCA_964449105.1 uncultured Planctomycetaceae bacterium
AGCCGCGACCGTCAGGGAGCGGTCATTCAGACTTTCACGCCGGTCCGACCGCTCCATGACGGGCGTGTTGCTCAATTGGCATTATCAAGAACAGGGATGGCTGCCGGCCTGTCCCGGCGCGCCGGGATTCCACTGGCGACACCAGACGAAAATTCGAGCCTGATATCGGACCAAAGTTTCGTCCAGCGGTTTTTTGTGATCTTTGACCAAAACAGCCCAATGATTTTCGAAAAACCGCTCTTGGGGTCTTGTTGCTGCCCCGAAAGATTCCTCATCGCCGTCACCAGCGGCCCGCCGCCGTAGCGAATCAGCTTTCGGATGTTCTGCACGGCGGCTATCAGCAGGTTTTGGATCGTCATTTGCGCCAGTCCACGCCATCTCGCACGTTTGTATCCGTGATTGTTGACGGCGTCGGCAAACGAGCCTTCCATCAGATATTTTCGTCGTCGCATTCTTTGACGCCGCAGGCCGCCGGGCAAGACGTTGTCGGCCCAGTCGAAGGTCTCCTGCTGGACATGCCGCGAGAGTAATCGCCCTTGTTTATTGTCGGTGCATTGCATACGCAGCGGACATGCGTTGCACACCCCGGCCTCGGCGCGGTATCGCCATCGCTCGTCGCTGGCTCGACCGCGACGATGCAGCCTCTGTCCGGCAGGGCAACTGTAGCAATCCCCGGACTTGTCATAAATGAACTGGCTTCGCCGGAATTTGCCGTCGGCGGCCTCCGTCGATTGCTTGTGCGGAATACACGGCTGGATGCCTTGCTCCTTGAGGCCCTTGTACACCTCGGCGGTGCCGTAACCCTTGTCGGCGGTAACGGCCCCAGCGGTCCGACCAGTGTTGACACGGTGCTGATCCAGCGCCTCGCCAAGAACTTCCGCCTCCGCCGTCGCCGCATTCGTCGTTACCGTCGAGGTGATGACACCGCAGCAATCATCCACGATTCGGTGATCCTTGTAGCCCAAGATCGTCTGGCCGTACTTTCGCGTCAGACGCGCATCGGGGTCGGTGGAACTTACCAACTCCCCGATAGACGCTTCCTCGGTCGCATCCTCCAACTCATCGTACAAACGCTCCCCGTGCAGACACAGATGAACCTCCAGCGTATCCTTGCCGGCGTTGGCCTTCTGAATGCTGCCATCGGCGTAAACCTTCTTGCCGTCAACCAAGCCGGCCTGGACGCACTGAAGCACAATCCGCTTGAATAACAGGACGAAAACCTTCTTGCCCCAACGCCGACGCGCCTTGGAAAGCACGCTGTGATTCGGCAGTTCGCAGTCCAAGTCATATCCGCAAAACCACATCCAGTCCAAACGCTCGCCCAAACGCTCCGCCAGGGCACGCTCCGACTTGACATCCTCGTAAAAAAGCAAAAACATCAACTTCAACACCACCGCCGGGTCGACCGACGGATTGCCGACCTGACCGTAAGTCCCAGCCACCTCGGACCGAACAAAATTAAAATCAACCTTAGCGGCGATGGCTCGCAGGGGGTGATCCTGTCGAATCCGATCCGACAAGTTGAAATTGGTGTAAAAGAGTTTGGGTTCAATGCTCTGCGGCTGTCCCATCATGTCATGGCCTCCTTGCCAATCATGACAAAGAGTATATCATATCTATCAAGATGTTGTCTCGGCTGAATTGGGCAACACGCCCGTAAGGGAGCGGTCAGACCGATGTGAAAGTCTTAATGACCGCTCCCTTACGGTCGCGGCTCGTGGGGGTCGTTCCGCCACCCGGCGGAACTCTATAGAGTCAATACAAGGACGAAGCACCACCTTTCTTGACAAGGACTGTCCGGTACTATAGTTTTGTTTGCATGGCAAGAATCAAGCGATCCGTCGTCCCCATATTACCAATCAGGTAAATTGACGATTAAAGGCGGTGAATTATGAGCGACTTTGTCGTTGAACATCCCCAAACGCCGACGGTAGTTAAACCGCCTTTTCGGAGTTTTGAGGTTCACTTGTTGGTCGCAGTGTTCCTGGTTTCTGTATTGTTCATTATTGCCAGAGCGACAGTCCCGTTTTGGCAGAAAGACGTTATCAACAAGAGTTATGAAATCGTCCAAATGACAGTACTTCGCCCTGATATTGTCAGACTATTGGATTACCTGATGATTTTTTCAGCTCTCGCCATTGCAGTGGTTGGCGTTTGGCTTTGCTTCCGTAGGCGCACTGCTCTAGGCATCACGGTAATCGTACTGTCCATAGGAGCGTTTCCCATACCTTTCATTTGTTCATTCATGATCGACCCGGCGCCGTGGACAACCAAGGCGGAGATTGCTGGCCCGGATGGGAGAACATATTACTTCATGGATTCGATTTTCCTGCAAGGGCAAACCATGGCGCTTACGTATCTGGAGCGTGAAGGATGGTTCACTCGGACCATGAGAGTCGTGGGAACCAACAATGGAGATTTCCCTCGGAGCTGGGCATCAGTTATTCGGCCGGCAGGTGCTCCCAAGAGAGACTACGGTCAACTGTATGTCTCTGAATCAGGACTGATAGTGGGTATTCGTTACGATCATAAGTGTTTCCTGGCGTACGAACCGAAAAATGGCAGGTTTTTCGGGCATGGGGACGTGGAAAAACTGTCGCCGTTTGTGCTTATTGGTTCTGATACGCCACTACACGAGCCGGACATAGAGTCAATCATCCAGGAAGTCAGAAGAAGCGCTGGATCTATTGTGGGGTCCCCTGATATCCGGGTCACAGCCGGATATCTCGGAGATGATACATTCTCAGGTTACCCCAAAGGCGAGACACTGACAGCGGGCCTGGAACATCCTAACTCCGCTGTCAGAGAGGCGGCTAAACGTATCTTGGACATCCATCGTGCCTTTATAGAAAAAGCACAAGCAAGAGTCGCCAAACATGTCCAGGTTCTGATTGGTCAGCTCGCTTCCCAGGATAGCAATGTGCGTAGCGGCGCGGCTTCGGGCTTGGGGGACATTGGCAGTCCGGGCGCCGAAGAGGCTATTCCCGTCCTCGCCGCAGCTTTAAGAGACGAAAATACGGGCGTACGCATATATGCGGCCCAGAGTTTGGGGCTGATTGGACGACCGGCTGTTCCCTCGCTTCTCGAGTTATTGAAAGATAAGGATGAGAGTGTACGTCACTATGCCCTGTTTGGCTTGCAGGCGGCCGGTCCGGCAGCCGCGCCTGCTATCCCTGCTCTTATCGAGACGTTGAAAGATGAAAATGCCGTGATGCGTGCGGACGCTGCCAAGGCTTTGGGAAGCATTGGGCCGGCGGCGAAAGTCGCTGTGCCCGCCCTTATTGGAGCCATGAGGGACAAAGATGCCGATGTACGATCCTTCACCGCTGGGGCTTTGGGCGAAATCGGGCCGCAGGCACAGGCGGCTATTCCGATCCTCAATGAAGCACTGAATGACCAGGACGAAGCTGTACGTCGGACTGCAGTTTACGCATTGGAAAAGATCGGCCACAATTTGTAGGACCCCTCTGGGACGGGTGCCGGGGCCGCA
>CAYUYD010000282.1:0-2678 GCA_964449105.1 uncultured Planctomycetaceae bacterium
ATCTCTGTCATATCCCGTGAACCGGATCTTCATTCTGCAATTCCAGCTTGCCGGGCTCTTGTTGGCAATCGTGACGGTCGCATTGCCGGGTGAGCCGATCAGGTAGCCCGCGGCTATCAGGGTGACGATCACCGTTTCGTTGCTTTCGCCGGCAAGAAAGTCATCGATAGGTGTGACGGTTATCAGAGCGTTAGTGGCCCCGTTCGTCATCGTCACACTGCCGCTCAACACTCCATAGTCGATGCCCGGCGTAGCGGAGCCGCTGACCGTGTAGTACACCAGCAGGTCTCCATTGGTCACCGCCTGCGGGCGTACGACGCTGAACGCGCCGGTATCCGGGCCGTTCTCGGCCGCCCCGGGGTCGGTGGCGTATACCGTAAGCCCTGTTGTAACGAACGTGGCCGCCTCACCGGCCCAGGCCTCGCCACCGATTGCGTTTGAAGCATAGCACCGATAGAAGTAGAGAAAGCCTGTGTCGAGGGATGTGATATTTGTTGTGAAGAGTCCCTCGCCGGCATAGCTGCCCATCAACACCCAGGCGTCCCAGTTTGTCGAGGCGCCGCCGTCGGCTTTCCCGTAGAAGATCTTGACCGTGGTGGTGTTCGTGTCTGGGGCGCCGACGAGATTGCCGTTCAGATCGGCGCTGACGGCCGTCACGTTTGACGCGCCGCCGTCGTTGGTGATCTTCACCTTGCCGGGGCAGAGAATGCCGCCCAGGTCGTCGTTGGTCTGACCGGCCTCATAGGGGTAGACGATACGTTGACCTGTACCCGCATCCAGTCCGTTCGCGCCCGGATGGCTTGTGCTGAAATGCGTGAGCGCACCATTAACATAGCTCTTGCCCGCGCCGCTTGAGAAGGAGGCATTCCCGACCTTGTCCAGATCCAGGGCGGCTATGGTTATCGTCCCTGACGCGCTCAACGTCAGACTGCCGTCATAGGAATCGCCACGCGCGGCTTGAGCGCTGATCTCGCCGGCAATGTCAATGTCGCCCGCAATGTTTGTTATCGTGATATCGCCCGCGTACTCGTTGCCGTCCAGATATGTGGAGCTGTTATGATAAGCAAGAATATCCCCGGATACGCTCACGTTGGTATAGCCTGTGATAGTGATATCTCCGGCCAGAGCGCCATAGCTTGTCCGCTCGTAGTATGTCCGGATGTCGTGGACATCAAACGATCCAGTGGCCCCGTTGCCGAGCACGTCGCCATTGCAGGTCACGTTGCCGCCACTGCCGGACGCACTCTGCCATCCCACGGCATACGCCCAGATATTGCTAACTCGCAATTGACCCCCGTGCAGGATGTTCACGTGCCCGGCTGCTGGCCCTTCATGGAAAGTCAGGATGTTGCCCGCCGCGCCACCCAGCGTCTGGATCAGGACATTGCTGCTGCTCTGAATGGTTACGGTGGCGCGGCCGTTCATTTGACCGGCTGAACTCGTGTCGATGCTGTCTACTCGAACCCGACCCGCTCTGTTCCCGGCGTGACCGATGGTGACCGTGCCGACCTGGTAGTAACCGTAGGGCTGGTAACCGTGGTCTGACTCAGTCGTGATCTTGCCTACCGAGATATCGCCAACGTTCGTGATGACAATATCGCCCATATTCCCGTGATCGGGTCGGACCGTCGAAAAGGAGACCGTGCCCGTCCCGCTGATGTTGCCGTTCGCCAGGTTCAGGACAATATCCGTTCCCTCCGTCGTATATATCTTGTGGATGGCGAGATTCAGGTTGCTGCTCGCGTCGTCGCTCGACCCGTTGGTGTCGCCATCGCCATTGTTGTCGAGCCAGTCATACACCGGACCGGCCGACGGCTGGATCGCTTCCGAATCCGCGCCGACCAGACTCGCGGATCCGCCGTTAAGATTCTGATCGTTGGTGATCGTAAACGCCGCGGCGGGGCCCGACGGCATCAGCAATACGACCGCCGCGATCAGCGGCATGAATCTTGAAACAACCCTGGTCGACACAAAATGGATGTATCTCATGATCATGCCCTCTCAGAAAGTCGGCGGCGTGCAGCAGGAGACAGCTTCCGCGGGGACGTTCCCGATATTTCGCCAGCGATGCGGTTTCTCCGATCTATAGTAATAGGCATCGCCCGGCCCCAGTACCTCAGTCTGCCCGTCTACGGTGACCTCGATGGTGCCTTTCAAACAGAACCCGGTTTCCTCGCCTGGATGTTCGTAGGGTTTAGGTCCCGTGTCGGCGCCGGGAGCATAAATTTCGCGCAGGCATTCAAGAACGCGGGCGGGTCCGGTCTCGGGGACACGCAGAAATTGGATGCCACGGCTGAGTCGCATGTGGGTCAATTCGGATGCTCTGTACACAAACTCAAGAGGACCATTGCTTTTCTCCTGCGCACTGAAGAACTTTCCGAGTGTGGTACCAAGCGCTGTCAGCAGGACCTTCAGCGTGGATACAGACGGCGAAGACTTGGCGTTCTCAATCTGCGAAAGCGCTAATGGGGTAATTTTCGTCAAAGCGGCCAGGGCGCGAAGCGATAGTCCTCGAGACTGACGAAGCAGGCGGAGACGAACCGCGATTTCCGGATCGATCTTGTTATGGTTGTTGTTCGTTGGCATATTAGAGGGTTCCCCAGTATTTTTTTCACCTAGCGTTCTGTATACCTTAACACATGTTCAATCACTAGTCAATCACTCAAACCCAGAAGGGG
>CAYUYD010000282.1:2688-3487 GCA_964449105.1 uncultured Planctomycetaceae bacterium
GGACGCCTGGAGGCATCTTGTCGTCGGGCCAGGCGGCAGGAGAAGCAGAAATGTTTGGTTTACTTCGAAAATTGAATGCCTTAGTTTCTTGCCGGGTCGCGCAAACCTCTGTGAGTGGCATCGCCTGAGGGACAAAGCCATGGCTTAAGGGCGTTGTCAAAGAAATCACGGAGATTTACACGCTTCTCATGAGAACCTGGTGCAGGGACAAGTCTGCGGAACAGGGCTGATAAAGGATGTGATATGAGCACCATCGGCATCATTGGGCACGGGTTCGTTGGAAAAGCCGTGGCTTACGGTTTCCTGGAATATGACCGGAACCGCGGGGTGGAGCCAAAACACGACGTTCTTTATTACGACAAGTACAAGCCCTCGAGCGAGCTTGAGGAAGTCCTCGAGAAGGGGGAAATCATCTTCGTTTGTCTTCCAACGCCGTTTTTCGAGGACGAACTCCGAATCGATCTCTCGCTTATTGACGACGCCATCGAGGAGATTGCCCCGACGCTCGCCGGACAAGGCAAACTGGTGGCGATTAAATCCACCGTGGTGCCCGGAACCACGGCCCGTTACAGCCAGGCTTATCCAGAGGTACCGTTTGCGTTTAACCCGGAATTCCTGACAGAGGCAAACTACCTGCAGGATTTTGTCAATACGGATCGCATTGTTATCGGGGCAGACAATGACTGGATCGGTCAACGCCTGATCGATCTCTATCGCACCTGTTTCCCCGCCACCGACATTATCCGAATGAGCGCCACGGCGGCCGAGATCGTGAAGTACCAATGCAATGTCCTCCTGG
>CAYUYD010000283.1:0-3468 GCA_964449105.1 uncultured Planctomycetaceae bacterium
TTTATTTTTTTCGCCACCCCCCTTTTTTGCGTTGACGTTTAAGCGCGCAAACGTGAACGAAAAAGCATTCAAATTGCGCGACCCCCTGCTTGTGCCCACCTGATTTGACCAAATCCTGGTTCCGACAGCGGGGGTAAGGGGGTGTTTTGCGCCGGCAGAAGCCGGTCTGCCCAGCGAAGCCCCAAACTGACCATTATAGCCGAATTGCTCCACGTCCTTCATCACTCATGCAATATGCGGGTTAATATCCCGTTGAATACGAGGCGCGATTATCAAATCCTTTGTTGCTAGAGCAATGAACGATTGAAATGCGGTATTCAGGCGTCGGCGAGGACGAGGCCGGCAAGGAAGGCGAAGCAGGCAACCCAAGGGGTTTCCGATGCAGCCTGACGCAGCCAGCCGAAGCCGCAGCCAGCATTAATACCGCAAGTCAATCGCGAATTGCTCTAAACATTGCTCTCTGAATAACTTACAGGTCAATGCCAATGGATTATGAGGGGGCGTGAACGAAAACAGCATGTAGTGCGTATGAGAGATACGCACTGCATACGCGATAACGCAGCAAAGGATTTTAAAGAATTTTCTCGATTTTTATCTTGTAAAAATCGGGAGTCGTGGTACAATGTCGCCGCGTAAGCAAGGAGGCTGGTCAAAGGAGTTGTTTGTCGCTCCCCGCATCGGATGCGCGAATAGGAGCGAACATCGCAATAAAGATAAAATAAAAAAGCGGCGAACCAGCAACATGCCTTGACCGCTGTGTGCTGGTCCACCGCAGGGACCGGGGCGGCCGCTTGCGCGCCCGTTCCGGTGAGCCTATGTTAATTATACGTCAAAAGCCGAGTTGTGTTCAACCGATTTTTTCAGGCTTGCCTGAGATTCCGGTTGGTGTCCAGGGGCGGTCAAAGGGAGGATATCATGCCTGAACCGATAACACTCATTGCAGTAGGAGGAGGCATTGCCGCTTTGACGACACATCTGGCGCGACGGTATTTTGAAATGGCCAAAGAGGTGGTGGACGTCATCCTCGGAACCATCGCTCTGGTGCTGTCGCTTCCGATTCTTGCGGTCTGCGCGATCATTATCAAGATATCGAGCAAAGGTCCCGTTTTCCACAACCAGGTCCGTTCCGGCAAAGACGGTAAGCCGTTCCTCATGTACAAATTGCGGACAATGTACGCGGACGTCGAATCTGTTACCGGACCGGTCTGGGCGAAATACGGCGACCCACGAGTAGTTCGGTGGTGCCGCTGGATGCGACGCAGTCACGTGGACGAACTGCCCCAACTCATTAATGTGATCAAGGGCGAGATGTCGCTGGTCGGGCCGCGCCCGGAACGTCCGGAAATACTGGCGGAACTGGAGAAGCGTTATCCTGAGATGAGAGAGCGACTGGTTGTCAGGCCCGGTATCACCGGTCTGGCGCAGATTCGCAACGGCTACGATACGAACATCAAGGCCTGCCGTAACAAACTCGATGCGGACCTGGAATACATTGAGCGCCGAAAATGGGCATTGGAACTGAGGATTATGCTGGGGACTTTTGCAAAACTGAATGACAAACACTCGTGTTGAAGTTGACTGTTTGCGAGGCGGAAAGGGGCGTATCGATGAAAATATGGATGGGGCTGACAGGTGCGGCGGTGATCGCGGCATTGGCGGTGCCCGTCTGGGCTATCACCGTTGACGGAGTGATAGACTCCTATCCCTACGAGTGGGCCAATGCAAACGTTGTCATTTACGACCCGGATGAGTCGGACGTGCCGGACAACTACGACCTCGAGCACATCAAAATGACCGACGGCGAAAATAGCCTCTACGTCTCCATCACCGTCCATGGCGACAAGATTGCCCTTGCGCCCGGAGACTATCTGAACTTCTACTTTAACCTCTATTCCGGCGGGGGTCGGCCGTACCGCCTCGGCCTGACCTACAACGACGGTTACGGCTTCGACTCCGGCGGTATGCACCTGATCCAGTATAAGGACTCCGAGCAATACAGCACCGGGATGAATTGGAAGGACCTCGGCGAGCCGGAATACGCCATAGATAAGGCTGTCGAGGTTAGAATCCCATGGACCATGCTGCCGGCGGAACTGACCAGCGGTGGGGCCATTGCGGTCCAGGTCCTCTTCTTCCTCTATAACGTCGCTCCCGGCGACGCCAACAACGACGGCAGCGTTGACGGTAGCGACCTCAACCTGCTTCTGACTAATTGGAATAGTATAGGAGGGGCCGACTGGTTCCACGGCGACTTTAATCTCGATAAGTGTGTTGACGGTTCGGACCTGAACATCCTGTTGAGCCACTTCGGCTACCAGGCGACGGACGGATCGCTGCACGACATCTTCGACGAGTCAACCGAGGTCCAGAGGAACCTCCCTCTGACCAAACACACGCCCGAACCGTTGACGATGCTGGCTGTCGGCATGGGCATCGCCGGACTGGCAGGGTACGTCCGCAGGCGGAACGTCCCCAGGGGGAGAAGGAAAGCGTAATTGTAAATATTGAATGAAACTCCCAACCTCGCATTGGGCGAAAAGGGAAAAAGAAGCAAAAGAATAGGAATGGTCATTATATGAGAACCGCAGCGTTTATTGTGGCAGCAGGACTGATACTGACCGTCGGCGCGACGGCAGGGGCAGTAACCATTAGTTCCACCGACCTGGTCGTCTTGACAGGTGGGAACAAATATGACGTCAGTTCGTGGGGCGGGGGTATTGTTACCTTCACAGGGATAGACCTGACGGGCCTGACAGGCCCACTGATCCTGAAAGCAGGGGATGACTGGAAAACCGGGGACTTGCCTCTTGACATTGGTTGGGAGAAGTTCCCCATTCAGATTCAAAAGGTCGGAGTCGGAGGGACGCAGCTCTATCTTCAGGCCTTCGACAAGGATGGTTTCAGCACGAAGAGCAGCCATACATTCAACTCTGGTGCCGTTACAGGTCCTTTCGACATACGTGTGATTCTCGTTCAGAACCCCTTGTGGACCATCACGCCCCAGTATCGGATTCCCACAGGTTCCTGTGTGCCCGGCGGGGATGTGTCGATAGGCGATCTGGATGTCTGGCACACGTTCTCTTATGTAGGATCGTACACGTCGATTTACAGTTTCAATCTGACGGCTCTTGAGGCCTTCGCCCAACTTGATACAGCGGCTTCGGGTTCCGCGTGGATCGGCGGTGCTTCCGTCGCCGTTATCCCCGAGCCGTTGACGATGCTAGGCGTATTTATGGGCATTGGTGGCCTGGCCGGGTACATCCGCCGGCGGAACGTCCCCAGGGGTGGAAAATAGTGTAATTCTTGGTGGCACGGGCTTTTAGCCTGTGCTGTTCTTGGTAGCACAGGCTTTTAGCCTGTGAGAAGTGAAATATGAGGACAATATGAACTGGAAAGGTTTGAGATGGTAGCCTGGTGGCACAGGCTTTTAGCCTGTGCCTGCGACCGAGACGGTCGCAGTACCAGGAA
>CAYUYD010000284.1:0-3462 GCA_964449105.1 uncultured Planctomycetaceae bacterium
CCGCTACCTATGGGAACATTCACCATGACTTTTTTCAACATACAAGGGGATAAAATCTTTTTTTCTTTCTATTTAAAATATTATCTCCTGTATCTCCTGTATCCCTGCTAATCTTGATAATATGAAGATTCTGCGACTTAACGAACTTTCCATGGATGATGGCCACTTCCTCAAAGGCGTGTTGCCCGGAAAATATCTTTCAGGCGGCTCGTTGAGTTACAAGCCGCCCGGCTTCCGCACGCACAGCCACGACGGGCCTGACGGCATTGACCGGCACGTCCATGACGATTGCGAGGCATTCGTTATCCTTCAGGGTAGGGCGGTCATGCAGATTGACGGAACCGAATACCCGCTGCGAACCGGCGACGTCGTGATCGTCGAACCCGGTGAGGACCATCACCTCATCTCTGACGCAACCGACCCGTGCGTCAACCTCTGGCTGCACGCAGGAGCGGAACGCCCAGCCGAACAACAATAACCGTCGGCGGCAGCGTGCATCTTGCTAATTCCCCCCTTGATGTTTAGCATGAACTGAATGTTCACGGGAATTATCCAACATGTCGGACGGGTCAAAAGCATCGCCGATCGTTCCGGTGGAAGGCGAATGGCGATTGACCTCGGACCGCCGGCTGAAGGACTTAGTGTCGGCGCATCGGTTGCAGTGGACGGAGCGTGTCTGACGGCCTCATCCATCACCGCCGGCATGGTTGAATTCGACATAGTGGCCTGGACGCTGGAGCGGACGACGCTCGGCGAACTCGCCCCCGGCAGCGAGGTTAACCTCGAACTGCCCGTCGCCGCCGGAAGCCCGCTCGACGGGCACATTGTCCAGGGGCACGTTGACGGCGTTGCCGAAGTCGTTCGCATTGACCGCATAGGCGGCGGCGTGTTCGTAACGCTCTCGGCTGTGGATGAACTGACCGGTCAAATGGTCCCACGGGGTTCGGCAGCCCTTGCCGGCGTGAGCCTGACATTGGCGGGCGTGGAGAGGGGGCGGTTCTCCGTCGCCCTGGTTCCAACGACGCTGGAACGGACGACGCTGGGGAAACTGCGGGCTGCCGATCGTCTCAACCTCGAACTGGACATCATCGGAAAATACGTCCGGCGGCATCTGGAGAACCTCGCCGGCAACGAGGGCCGTTTGACAATCGAGACGCTCCGCCAGGCGGGATTTGCATAAAAAAACAGTCCACGGATTACACGAATTTGGTAATCAGTAATTCGTAACTCGTAATCAGTGATTCACGGTTTTGTTACCAATTACGAATTACCAATTACGAATTTATGAACGAGAACTGTCCGACAATCGGAATTACGATGGGTGATCCGTGCGGGATCGGCCCGGAGATTGTAGTCAAGGCGCTGGCAGACGAATCGCTCCGCGAGCAGGGGCGGTTTGTCGTCTTCGGATTCAGTGAACTTATCTCCTACGCCGTCGATCTGGCCGAGTTGGACTTCGCCTGGTATCACGACCATCACGACGAGCCTCATCTCATCGGGCCTGGGCCGGGAGTCACCGTCCTGGACTACGACGAACTGGCGATCCCCGCCGACAGTAAGCACGAACCGACGCATTACGGTGGGACCGCCAGCATGGCGTTTCTGGAAGATGCCGTCGCTGCCGCACAAAAAGGCGTCATCGACGCGCTGGTAACTGCCCCGATCTCCAAAGAGGCCTGGCGCCTTGCTGGAATCAAATTCCCCGGACACACCGAAATGCTGGCAAAGCGGACGAAGACGAAGAACTTCGGAATGATGTTCGTCGCGCCGCAGATGAAGGTCATCCTGGCGACCGTTCACGAACCGCTGTTCAGCATCGTCAACCACTTTACGATAGGGCGGGTATTCAACCCGATCGACCTGGCCGACAAGGCCCTGCGCGAGATGTTCGGCATCGCCGAGCCGAGGATCGCCGTCTGCGGGCTTAATCCGCACGCCGGCGAGGGCGGACTGTTCGGCGACGAGGAAAAACGCATCATCGCCCCGGCGATTCTCATGGCCGCCGAAAACGGCATCAACGTTACAGGCCCATATCCCGCCGATACGCTCTTCCGCCGGGCGATTGGCGGCGAGTTCGACTGCGTTGTGGCGATGTATCACGACCAGGCCCTCATCCCGATAAAACTGCTGGCGTGGGACGACGCGGTCAACCTGACCGTAGGTCTGCCGATTATCCGCACCAGCCCCGGACACGGGACAGCCTTCGACATCGCCGGTAAGAACCGCGCCAACCCCGCCCCGATGAAAGCCGCCATCCAACTTGCAATCAACCTGGCAAAACGACGCGCTGCCGTGAAATGTCTGAAATGAATATGTAAGGCTGGGACGAAGTCCACCTTTTTATCTATTGAAAGGTGGGGCTACCTGCTCTTCGATTATTTTCCTTGCAGCCGCAACCACGCACCCCCAAGCAAACAACGCATGGGGGTGGCACGAATTCTCATCCCTTTGGGAAGGCCACCGGCCGAGAGTCTATCCGTTCACGTTTGGAGATACAGGAGATACAGGGACAGATACCTTGATTCGACAGTAGCGCACAAATTGACAGACAGATTGACAAAATCGACAGGTGATCAGGGGGAAAATGACGGTATTGTCACGGCTGGATTTTTTGGAAAAATTTTAACTATCGGCCAGGCAGGGCTTTGCCGAATTCCGTACATTTTTCGGTGCCGCGTTTGCACCATAAAAGCGAGAGCGTCGATAGGACGCCTGGCTTGCCGTGAGTCCCGATGTTCGGGATCGAACGGTGCGGTTTTAAAAAGTGAATAGAGAACTGACAGGGACTTGGGACTTGGAAAAACGGAAAGACCCGACTAGCCGCGAGCGGTAGCGAGCGGGAACGTCTGGACACCAGCGAATATTCCCGCTCGCTACCGCTCGCGGCTAGTCGGGCAATTTAGGCAAGATAGGTAAAGACGATTTTGTGAAATTCGTGAAATTCGTGGACTAAAATGACCCCGAAATACGCAACTGCTTGTCAGTCAAAGAGTTACGAATTTCGCCTTCTTTCCCAAACTTTCCCAAACTTTCCTAAACTTTCCTAAACTTTCCTAAACTTTCCCAATCTTTCCGAATCTTTCCGAATCTTTCCGAATCTTTCCGTTTCGTTCCGAATCGTTCCCATTGGTTCCCGACCGGCACGGTTCGATTCCGGTTCGATTCCGGCAGATTCGCTTCGCTCATCTACCGGCTTTAGGGGAAAGGGCATCCGAATGGTGGTTTTTCAATTGGAAATCGGCAATCGGAAATTGGAAATTGTCAGACGGGTGGTTTTTCGGTGGCTTTGCGTTTTTTGCGGATAGCGGCTGTGTCTGTTGCGTACTGGGCTGCGAAGCCTATGACGGCAGGGACGCCAAGGATGATAATCAGCAGCAGGTCGTTTCCGACGAGCGCCGGTCTGACGGAATCGCTCGTGGCGCTATGGGCCAGGAGCAGCGAGATTGTCCCACCGACGGTCAT
>CAYUYD010000285.1:0-3436 GCA_964449105.1 uncultured Planctomycetaceae bacterium
TGTAAACCATGTGCCCGGTTCAATCTGTAAACTATGTAACCGGTTTGGACCGGACGGTAGCCGGGGGCGATAGCCTCCGGAAAGAGTGCGGTTGCAAAATCAGCCCCGACGGGGCGTCGGAGGACTTTTTTGCCCAACGGGATAGATTCCGCCGTCCCTTCGGGACTGGATATTTTGGTTTGTCGACCACCGGGGGCTTTGCCCCCGGCTACCATCCCAAGCCCCTTCGGGGCGCCTTGGGGCAGCCGGTTGCAACGAATTGCGATTGAATAAGACGCCCCATACGGGGCTTCCATTCGTTACGCGATTTTTTCCACTTCCCGCGGGCGCAAGAGATGGTATAATTTGTAGAAAGGAGTTTGATTGTGGGCATGTTTCAGGTCAGGGTGAAAGTCGCCAACCCAGCCGAGCCGGAGCGGTTTTTCGAAGAGGATTTCTGGGTCGATACCGGTGCGCTGTATAGTTTTGTGCCGGAGGACCGGCTTAAGGAGATCGGCCTGGAGCCGATTCGTCATCGGGAGTTGATTTTGGCTGATGGGCGGCGGGACCGTCGGCTGCTCGGCGAGGCGCTATTCACCATCCCCGAACTGGACGAGACGCTGACCTGTCCGGTCATTTTCGCCCCGACCGAGTCGCTGTACCTGTTGGGCGCAACCGCGATGGAAAACTTCGGCGTTGCCGCCGACCCGACCACCAGGCATCTTAAACCCATCCTCGGCATCATCGGCGGCTTCCTGGCGTCAAGTTCATAAACCACCCGTCAACCCTGTTTCGCTTATGCCTGTTACGAGAATTCCTTCCTGCGGGGCACGGGGGATGGTATAATCAGGAGGAAAGTATTTGTTTTTCTATTTATGCGTAAGGAAACGATGTTATGAAATTCACACGGATAACGGTTCAATCGGAGCAGATGGGCGGCGTGCCCTGCATTCGCGGTCTGCGGATACCTGTTGCCACCGTCGTAGAGATGGTAGCCGACGGTATGACCGAAGGAGAAATCCTGGCTGCGTATCCTGATCTTGAAGCGGAGGACATTCACGAAGCACTGTTTTTCGCCGCCGAGAGTGTCAGGGAACGTGAACTTCCATTGGTCCGGACGGCGTGAAATTCCTGATAGACAACGCGCTGTCACCTGCCGTTGCGGAATGTTTACTCAGGCAGGTCATGACGCCATGCACGTGCGCGATTATGGAATGCAGGCGGCAAAGGACGAGGAAATCGTTGAACGTGCCGCCGGCGAAGATCGCATCATCGTTTCGGCAGATACCGATTTTGGCACTCTCCTTGCCTTGCGACAAGAGGTGAAACCTTCAGTAATCCTGTTCAGGCGTCCGTCTGATCGCCGCCCCGAATTACAGGCGCATCTGCTGATAGCAAATCTGCCAAACTTACGCGACGCACTGCAAAATGGGAGCGTGGTTGTTCTTGATCGAGACCGTGTGCGTGTCCGTCTGCTTCCTATCGGCGGCGAAGAAACGAGTCGGTAGCCGGCACCCCTTAAATATACCCTCTCAACCCTGTTTCGCCCAGGCCTGTGATGTGAATGGGGACGACCTTTCCAATCAGGGTGTCAAGGTGGGCCTTCGCTCCGCTTCGGCCCAGCCTACCGTTTTCGTTTGAGGGGAAAAATGCTTCAATGTATCTGTCGGTCAGGCCTCTTCCGCAGCCGGGAGGGGTCTTCGAGTTGGGCATCTCGACGATGACCTCTACCGTTCGGCCTATGAATCGCCGGCGGAAGTTTTCGGCCAGTTCACGTTCCAGTTCGCCCAGTTGCGAGCAGCGGGTCTTGATGATTTCTCTTGTCGGCGCTTCGGTTCGCCAGTTCCACGCAGCAGTGCCTCGGCGGGGCGAAAAGGGGAAGATGTGGATTTTGCTGAACTCTGCCCGGCGGGCCACGTCCAGCGTCTCGGCGAAGTCCTCTTCCATCTCGCCGGGGAAGCCGACGAGGATGTCGGTTGTAATGGCGGCTTCATTAATAGATTCCCGCGCTCGTCGGACGGCATTGAGGAATTGCTCACGGCCATACTGCCGGTTCATCCGTTTCAGGATGCGGTCGGAGCCGGACTGTAAAGGCAGGTGCAGGTGGGGGGCGACGGTGGGGCGGTCGCGGAAAACCGCCAGCAGTTCGTCGGTAACGTCGCCGGGTTCGAGGCTGCTGAGCCGGACGCGCCACAGCCCCGGCGTTTGAGCGGCTCGCCGGAGCAGTTCCGGCAGGGCAGATGGTTTTATCCATTTTCGGCGGATGGTGGTCGGCTGATCGTAAGCGCCGAGAAAGACGCCGCAGAGGACGATCTCTTTGTGTCCGTTGGCGACGAGTGTCGCAATTTCGTCGAGGATTTCGCCCATTGGGCGGGACCAGACGCATGACCGCAGTTGCGGAATGACGCAATAGGTGCAGAAGGCGTCGCATCCGTCCTGGACCTTCACGAACGCCCTCTGGTGTCCGGTGAATGTCTCAATTGCCGGCAAACCGGCGGTGCCCGTTGCTCTGCTGCAAGTAATTTGATGATTGGGTGGCACGGTCAAGTCTTCGACTTGGCCGTGCCACCCGTTCGTATCATTCGCTTCGGTGTAATTTTTCTTGACATTGGGATTTTGGTCTGTTCCAATCAGGGTAGGGCTGGGACAGTCCTTGGCCGGGCGCTGAGACAGACACGCCATCATACGTTTTTCATACCCGACAGGCCCGGTCGGTTTTGGGCTTTGTTTTTTTCCCCGACCCGGGTCGCTTACCGATGAGATATACTGTTGAAGGCGGGCGGCGATGTTATCATGATGTCCGAAGACATGGATTTCGCCTGTTGCGCCGGTTTGGATCGCCGCTTGGCGCAGTGTTTGTCCGTTGGCGGTGGCGTAGCAGCCGAGGATGAAAATATCGGCGTCAGGGTTTTTTCTGACTGCCCGGCGGATAGCGCGTCGGCTCTTGCCGGCGGCTGATGATGTTACGCAGCAGGTGTTGATTATGACGAGATCGGACGGTTTGGACGGGTCGATTGCGTCGCGCAGGCCCATCCGGCGCAGGAACGTGGTAATCGCCTGCGTCTCGTACTGGTTGACCTTGCATCCGATCGTGATGGCGCTGAAACGAAGCATTACGAACCTCGAGTTTGCGGCAGGGTCGACAGTATATTACACTTGACGCCGCAGCCGCTGTTGCAGAATATATTACAAATTGACAGGGCTTGCGAGATAAGAGGGCTGAAACATGGCTTCTACTGAAAGTGTCTGGGGCATCGACATAGGTCAGTGTGCGCTGAAGGCGTTGAAACTGGTCAACACCCAGGGGCAGATTCGCATTGAAGCGTTCGAGATTATTGAGCATCCCCAGGTGTTGAGTCAACTGGAACCGAACGAGCGAGAACAAGCCGTCAATGCCGCCATCGAGCAGTTTCTCGCACACAACGGCGTTGCGGGCTCCGCTGTGGTGGTTTCAATT
>CAYUYD010000286.1:0-3404 GCA_964449105.1 uncultured Planctomycetaceae bacterium
TCATCCACAGATATTTGCGATTAGCCACCAGATAGACTTTTCAGACAGAGCCTAGCATGATCACGGTCGCGCAATCGAAATGGAACAGAAGTCTGATACTTGCAATTACGCTGACGGTTGCCCTCGTCGCAGGCTGCCGTGATGATGGGCAAAAACGGAAGGGGCAGAATAAAGATTCCAATGAAAGAAACCAGGTTCACGATCCTTTCGATGATTGGAAGGCAGAGAACCAGCCGTGGCAGGAGATATGGATAAATCTGCCAGAGAAAGAGTGTTCACTGTTATTCATGCGGAGACACGCACATCCCTTCCTGGCCGAATACGATAGAAAAATCGCACTTCGGAAGAAAGGAAAACTATCAGAGACGTTTGCGCTCCCGCCGAATACGGGAGGACGTACAAACATAAGAGTACTCATTGTGAAAAAAGGCGATTCGCATGAGCTATGGCTGCACGACATGAGTGATGAAAAAAGTGCATATATTCTCAATTTGCAGACGTCCTCCTTTCGCATTGAGGGCCAGATGCAGTATTGGCGGCGTGAAGGAGAAGTATATCAAGTCGGACGAGATGTAGAAATCCCTGCGCATGCCGAGTTCATTGGAAAAATTGACGGATCAGGCAGTGGAGGAACTTTACGATTCATTTCCTCTGTTATCCCTCCCGAAAGCTCCGGTCAAGATGGAAAGTAAGCCGATTGCCGGGACTACGCTTCGCTCCGTCCCTGCCTACTGCTACTTTCCCAGTTTGCGTCGGAGGAACTTTCCGGTGTAGGATTTCCTGCATCGAACGATGTCTTCGGGCGTGCCCTGGGCGACGACGGTTCCGCCGGCGTCGCCGCCTTCGGGGCCGAGGTCGATTATCCAGTCGGCGCACTTTATCACGTCCAGGTTATGCTCGATTATGATGATCGTGTTGCCCTTCTCTGCCAGGCGGTTCAGGACGTTCAGGAGGCTGTGGATGTCGGCGAAGTGCAGCCCGGTGGTCGGCTCGTCCAGCATGTAGAGCGTGTGTCCTGTGGCGGTTTTCCCCAGTTCGCCGGCGAGTTTTACCCGCTGGGCCTCGCCGCCCGACAGCGTAGTCGATGCCTGTCCGAGCTCGACGTACGACAGCCCCACGTCGTTGAGCGTCTTGAGAATCTGCTTTATCTTCGGGAAGTTCTGGAAGAACGTCATTGCCTCTTCCGTCCGCATCTTCAGCACGTCGGCGATGCTCTTTCCGCGATATTTTATCTCCAGCGTCTCGTGGTTATACCGGCTGGACCTGCACTCTGCGCAGGTAACGTACACGTCGGGAAGAAAGTGCATCGCGATTTTTTTCGTTCCCTGTCCCCTGCAGGCCTCGCATCGCCCGCCCTTGACGTTGAATGAGAACCGCCCCGGTTTGTATCCTCGGATTTTCGCCTCGCGCGTTTTGGCGAACAACTGGCGGATAAGGTCAAAAACGCCGGTATATGTGGCTGGGTTCGACCGAGGCGTCCTGCCTATGGGCGATTGGTCGATTTCGATGACCTTGTCGATCTTGCCGGCCCCGATGAGCCGGTCGAACGCGCCGGGCTTGTCGCGCGAGCCGTGTAAACTCCTTCGCAGCGCGCGAAGAAGCGTCTGGTTGACCAGAGTGCTCTTGCCCGAACCGCTGACGCCGGTTACGCACACGATTCCCCCCAGCGGGAATTTGACATCCAGGTTCTTCAGGTTGTTTTCCCGACAGCCTCGGATTTCGACGGCCTTTTGGAACGAAAGCATCCTCCGCTCGCTCGGTATTTCGATCTTCATCGCTCCGGACAGGTACTTTCCGGTAACGGATTCCGGCGCTGCCTCGACGTCTTTCAATTTGCCCTGCGCGACGATCCTTCCGCCTCGGCGTCCCGCGCCCGGACCTATGTCGATTATGTGATCGGCAGAGCGGATCATCTCCTCGTCGTGCTCGACGACTATCACCGTGTTGTCGATATCGCGCAGGTGCCGCAGCGTGGCGATCATCCGCTTGTTGTCGCGCTGGTGCAGCCCGATGGTCGGCTCATCCAGCACGTAGCAGACTCCCACCAGCCCGCTTCCGACCTGGGTCGCAAGGCGGATCCGCTGGGCTTCGCCGCCCGACAGCGTCGCGCTGGTGCGGTCCAGCGTGATGTAGCCGAGTCCGACGTCCTCCATGAATTTCAGGCGGTGGCGGATTTCGCGGAGCATCTGCTCGGCGATCATGGTGCGCTCGGCGTCGAAGGTAAGCGAATCGAAGTAGGCACGGGCTGCGGATATGCCCATTCCGACGACGTCGCAAATGTTCTTATCGTCGATTTTGACCGCCAGCGACGCAGCCTTGAGCCGAGCGCCGCGGCACGACTGGCATGGCTGCTCGGAAAGATACCCATGCAGCCGCTGCTTGACGAATTCGCTCTCGGTGGTTTCCCATCGGCGGGTCAGGTTGGGGATAACGCCCTCAAACCGCTTCGGCCCGCCGCCATTACCGTATATCAGCGTTTTGCGGACGTCAGGCGGGAGTTCCTTATACGGCGTATCCGGGCTGACGTCGAAATGCCGGCAGAATCGGCGGATCATGCGATTGTAGAAGATGTTCATCCGCTTTCCGCCGTGGCGCCAGGCGTTGATAGCGCCCTTACTGAGGCTAAGGGACTGGTCCGGCACGATCAGGTCCGGGTCGAATTCCGGTATCGTGCCGAGTCCGGCGCAAACCTCGCATGCGCCGTAAGGCGAATTGAAACTGAACATCCGGGGCGACAGTTCCTCCAGGTTCGCCTCCGGGTGCTCCGGGCAGGCGAAGGTGGCGCTGTATATCTGATTTTTCCAGACCGGATCAGTACCGCCTTCGCCGTTATCTTCATACGCAATCATTACCAGACCGTCGGAGAGATCCAGGGCAGCGCCGAGACTGTCGCCAAGCCGGATTCGCACGGAAGGTTTAAGCACTAACCGATCGACCACGACTTCGATGGTGTGTTTGCGGTTCTTTTCCAGCGGGGGGACGTCCTGGAGGTCGTACAGGACCGAATCGACGCGAAGGCGAACGAAGCCTTCCCGCTGCACACGGCGAAGCACTTCGGCGTGCAGACCCTTTTGTCCGCGGACGACCGGGGCGAGGACCATGAATCGCGTTCCTTCAGGCAGGCGAAAAATCGCATCGGTTATCTGCGTAACCGTCTGGGAGGTAATCTCCCGACCGCAGACCCAGCAGTGCGGCACCCCGACGCGGGCGAACAGCAGGCGCAGGTAATCGTAAATCTCCGTAGTCGTCGCCACGGTCGAACGCGGATTGGCGCCGCCGCTGCGCTGCTCGATGGCTATCGTCAGAGGCAGGCCTTCAATGTGGTCAACGTCCGGCTTGGACAGCTGCTCGAGGAACTGCCGGGCGTAGGCAGAGAGACTTTCGACGTATTTCCGCTGGCCCTC
>CAYUYD010000287.1:0-3403 GCA_964449105.1 uncultured Planctomycetaceae bacterium
CCTGTCTGCGGCGACAGTATACCCTCCACTCCAGTGTCCGTCTTTCGTAGAGCACATCAGATCAATATAAATACACTTTACTTTATCTTTTTCCGGCTTCCCCTTAAACATTTCTACTAAACTGCGTAACACCAAAAGGTTGTCGCCTTTGATGAGCATATTTTCGCTGGTTGGATCGCCATAATTTTTGGCGAATTTTAAAATGCGCGGCTCGGCAACACGAATGTCGTTTTTGGAAACCCAAACCGGACGAACGCCCTTTCCTTCTTTCTCGTCAATTTCGTAGTAAAGCGAAAGGTCTTTGTTTATCCAGTCCAGCCGTAGCGATCCTTTGTAATTTCGTTTATCTGCCATAGAAATTATTCAATCTACTTTTTGACCAATTTTGTTGGTTGCTCACGGAACGAAACCGAAACCGGTTTTCTGTATCTTTAGCCATTTTCAGCATAATGTCAACATAAGCAATCCGCTATCCCAAGTCGAAACAACCGATCAACCAGGATGGTTTTCCTATTTTGAGCGTTTTCCGTTGACGTTTGCGCGCGCAAACTTCAACGGAAAAAACCGCTTTCGGAATAATTCTGAAAAAAATTATGTCCCGGCCTGGCCGGGAGTTACGAATTTCACACCCGTTTTGCGTTGACGTTTGCGCGCGCAAACGTCAACGCAAAAGTAAAGGGTAGAGAGATAAGGTCGTAGGTCATAGGTCGGAGGGTGTAGGGAGTAAACATTTTTGATTTTTGATTTTCGATTTTTGATTGGTAACTGGGAATTGGTGAAATTCGTGAAATTCGTGGAAAAAAATGACCCCAAAATCCACAACTCATTGGCGCATAAGGAGTTGCGGGTTTTTAAAACTTTCCCAAACTTTCCTAAACTTTCCCATTCTTTCCCAATCGTTCCCAATCTTTCCCAATCGTTCCCATTCGTTCCCAATCGTTCCCAACGGTTCCCAATTGGCCCGTATCGGCCCGCTGCAATTCCAGCCGACTCGCCCCGCGATGGATTCAGTCCGCCGTGGCGGACCACGGTGCCGGCAAAAAATCACCAACGGCTACGAGTTTTTCTCCTGTTTGCCCAGTTCTTCGCCGACTTGCTCCCACTCCTTCCACAGCGCCTCCAGCCGGGCCTCTCTGGCAGGATATTCCCTGCAAAGTTGCTGGACGCGGTCGTTGTCGCCGGCTTCGCCGGCGACGGATATCTCGTCATTCAGTTTGGCCAGTTCCGCCTCGACGATCTCAATCTCCGCCTCGATTTCCTCGACGCGACGCTTGAGACGCTGCACCAGGTTCGCCTGTTTGCGATTCTGGCGGTATTCGTTCTTACGATTCTGTTTCGTCTTCCCTGCCGCCTGCAGGTCGGCTTTATCGCCATTCCGGCCGCTGCGCCCCTCCCGCCAGGCTGAAAACGCTTCCCATCCGCCGAGAATGCACCGCACCTGCCCATCGTCAACCGCTCAGATATGCGTCGCCACTGCCTGGACAAGGAAGCGGTCGTGGCTGACGAAGACGACCGTCCCTTCGAAGTTCTGCAATACGTCCTGCATGATTTCAGTCGATGGGATGTCCAGGTGATTGGTCGGTTCGTCGAGCATCAGGACGTTGGGGTTCTGAACCATCAGTCGAGCCAGGACGACGCGGCTCCGCTGCCCGCCGCTAAGTTCGGAAATTCGCTTGAGCGACTCTTTCCCACCCAGGAGCACCCTTCCCAGCGCAGATCGGGCGCGCTGCGGCATACAGCCGGGTTCGGCTGACATGACGGCATGGAGCGCCGTGTCGGTCGGTTCGAGCCTCTCGTGCGTCTGAGGCAGGTAGCCGACCTTGACATTGGTCCCGCGACGAACGGACCCGCCCAGCGGGTTCAACTCGCCAAGCAGCGTTCGCAGCAGCGCGGTCTTACCGACGCCGTTTCCGCCCAGAATCGCCACGCGCCAGCCTCGCTTGACATCCATTGCCTCGATCTTCAGGAGCGGCGCGTCGTATCCGACGGCAAGGTCGTCGGCCCGAAAAACCATATCGCCTGTCCTCTGCCCGGACGAGAGCGACACGTCGATGTTCCGACGCTCCTGCGGTCGATCCACTGCTTCATCCCGCTTGAACCGCTCGAGCCGCGTGCGCCGACCTCGGGCTTCCTTTCCGCGCTGCCCGGAAATGTAGCGGGCGATGTAGTCCTCGGTCTTGGCGATGTATTCCTGCTGGGCCTCCCACTGGCGCATGCGTTCGGTGTGCCGCTCGTCGCGCTGCGTCAGGTACTTGCTGTATGAACCCCGATACGTCTCCAGGCTGCCGAAGGCGATTTCCCACGTTTCGGCTGTTACGCTGTTAAGAAAATACCGGTCGTGCGAGACAACTATCAAAGCCCCGCGGAACGAACCGAGCCACGATTCCAGCCATTCGACCGAATCCAGGTCGAGGTGATTGGTCGGTTCGTCGAGCATCAGCAGGTCCGGTTCCCGCAGGAGCAATCCCGCCAGGTAGGCCCGCGTGCGTTCGCCGCCGCTGAGTTTGGACAGGCTGCGAGACCACATGTCCGGCCCGAAGGCTAGTCCGGTCAGCACCTGCTCAATCCGCCTGTCGTAGTCGTACCCGCCGAGGGACTCGAATCGGGACTGCATCTGATCGTATTGTTTCAGCAGACCCGCCCGGTCGGTGTCGCTGTCGCCCGCCCCGCCTCGCTCCATCAGGCCGGTAAGGTCGTTCAACTGTCGCTCCATGCGACGGAGATCGGAAAAGACATCGAGCATCGCGTCGTGAATCGTCTTGTCTTCCGGGGCCGGCGGGTCCTGGGGAAGATAACCGATTCGCAGCTCCCGCCTGCGGTGTACCTGCCCGGCGGTCTGGGTAATTCGCCCCGCAATAACTTGCAGCAGCGTGGTCTTGCCCTCGCCGTTGGGGCCTACCAGGCCGATGCGATTGGACTCGCTAACGCGAAATGCGACGTTCCTGAGGACCTCGTGCGTCCCGAAGGCGTGAGTAACATTCTCGGCAATAATCAGCGACATGGAGTTAAGGGAGTTAAGAGGTTAGGAGAATGGGTGTCTTTTCTTGTCATTTAACCTGGGTCAGGAGTTTGTCGAATTTTTTCTCTGCCCGCTCGGCGGCTGCTTCAAATTTCGCATTGTCCACCGTAGGCTCGACGGGCGTTATAACGAGAGAACCACCGTCCACCGTCAGATTGACCCGGCTGTCGGCATCGATCCCGAGAAGGTCCAGAATCACCTTGTCCAACAAAATCGCGTGGCTGTTGCCCACTTTGGTCAATGACTTCAGCATGGCGAATCTCCAAAAGCGTAGTTCGTTCTAACTATATTATGACACGCCGGTGGGGTATTACAAGCGGGTGGTGTGGTCAACGGCGCCCCCAATCACACTGCCGCCGTTAGTTCTGCCCATTGCGTCGTCGG
>CAYUYD010000288.1:0-3371 GCA_964449105.1 uncultured Planctomycetaceae bacterium
TACATGGCTCTTGTAACCAATTGAAACTATTCGACTTATAACCGGACAGTAGTGTTTTCATTTATCATTTTTCATTTCCTTTACGGCTACGGCTTCGTCTATGTCGGCGAGAATCTTTTTGTATTCATCGGAATCCGTGGCGGCGTAGTTCCAGTTTCTGAACCGGTCGGCGACGCGGACCATCGCCGCCCGGGCCTGCTCCCTGTTTTCAAAGCCGAAATCCAGCCTCAGCACCTCAAGGCACTTTGCGAAGACGAATTTCTGTCGTTCGGCGTCGGTCGCGCCGTCGATCTCGTCGAAGGCGTTCTGCTGGAGATAAACGCTGTCGAAGAAATCGCTCTTGAGATAGACGGTAAAATCTTCGACAGTGGTTCCTTCTTCGCCGACGACTGTCATCATCTGGCGGACTTCGTCGCCTCTGTGCAGGAGTTCCTTTACCTCTGCAACCTTGGCTGGGTCAAGTATTCCGACGTACTTGCTCCATGATTCCAGCGGGTCGATTGCGGGGTATTTTCGGGCGTCGCTGCGGGTGCGGCTTAGGCCTTCGAAGGCCCCGACGACCTTGAGCGTGCCTTGCGTAACGGGTTCTTCGAAGTTTCCCCCGGCAGGGCTTACCGTCCCGCCGATTGTTACCGACCCGTTCCGCCCGTCATTCAGGCGGACGTAGCCGGCTCGCTCGTAGAAGGACGCAATCCGGCTTTCGAGGTAGGCGGGGAAGGCTTCATCGCCGGGGATTTCCTCGAGCCGACCTGAAACTTCCCGCATCGCCTGCGCCCATCGGCTTGTCGAGTCGGCCAGAAGAAGCACGTGCAGACCCATCTGGCGGTAATATTCCGCCATGGTAACGGCTGTATAAACAGACGCCTCGCGTGCGGCTACCGGCATGGCGGAGGTGTTGCAGATTATGATGGTTCGCTCCATCAGCGGTTTTCCGGTGCGCGGGTCGATAAGTTTGGGGAATTCGCGGATCGTATCGACTACCTCGCCGGCCCGCTCGCCGCAGGCGGCTACGATTACGATGTCAACGTCGGCGTGCCGGCTGGTAAGTTGCTGGAGGACCGTCTTTCCTGCGCCGAACGGTCCGGGTATGCAGTACGTCCCGCCGCGGACAATCGGAAACAGCGAGTCGATAATGCGTATCTTCGTAACCAGCGGCTCGGTCGGAAGCAATCTTTCAGCCGAGATATTCAGGGGCGCCTTCACCGGCCAGGTCTGCTGCATCGTTACAGGAATATCCTGTCCGTCTTTGCCTTTCAGGACGGCGATTTCCTTTTCGATGGTGTACTTTCCGCCCTTGACGATTTTTTCGACGGTGAATTCGCCGCGAAGACGGAAGGGAACCATTATTTGGTGCGTGAAGATGCCTTCCGGGACGGTTCCGAGCGTATCGCCGGGCGATACTGTCTGACCGACGCCGGCTGAAGGAGTGAACTCCCACTCGACATCGGTAGGCAGGGCGTGGATATAGACGCCGGGCGTCAGGAAAAAACCTTCCTGTTCAGCCACTTCGTACAGTGGGTTTTGCAGGCCGTCATAGACCTGCCCCAGAAGCCCGGGCCCGAGGACCACCGAAAGCATCTCCTCGGTGAACTCGACGTCGTTTCCGACACGAAGCCCGCGGGTCTGCTCGAAGACCTGCAAATCGGCCAGATTGCCCCAAACGCGTACAACTTCGCTTACCAGGCGAGCACCGTCGTCCCGGCGGCAGTAGGCTACGGCGTTCTGCACCACGTCGTGGTCCAGCTCCGCCGTTACCATGTTTCCGAAAACAGCAACTATTCTTCCAGCCACTTTAAGTACCTCAAGAAAATGTCTAATGCCTAATGTCTAATGACTAATCAACGACCAATGATAAATGATAAATGTTAAATGATGAATGCTGCGGATTTTTTCATTTTTCATTTTTCATTTTTCGTTTTTCATTTGTCATTTTTCATTTGTCATTGGTCATTAGATATTTTCTGTCTAATCGCCTGCCACTTGTTCACCAATACAAGCCCTCTGGCGTAGGCCAGGAGTTCATCGACGGCGAAGGTAAAGTATCTCGAATGTTCTTCGAGCCACTGCCTGCGTCGCCGGTCCAGCAGTTTCATCGCCGACAGCGGGTCGGTCGCTTCAGCCCATGCCGAAACGGTATCCGCAACAGGATCGGCATCGCCGGCGAGATCGTCGGCGACGAGGTAATCGTGTGCGTCCAGCCCGAGTTTGTTCGCCCTTTCCTCGGCAAGGGCGTTTCGCAGCGCTACTTCGAAACCCGCCCACTCGCGCAGGAACGGGCTATGGTGTTCCGCAGCCAAGCGGCATACATATCGGTAATATGCTTCCCATGCGGCATCGGCGGCTACGCGGTACTGCCTGTCGGTGGGGGGCGTGAGAAAATCCGGCAGCAGCTCGGCGCCGGCGACCTGCTCGTTCGTTAATACGACGCCGCCGGCCTGTTCGATTTCCCCTGCGAGGACCGCCTCTCGCAGCAGGAGGTCCTGCTCCATCAGGACCGCATCGACCAGCGGCGCTGCCGAGGCATCTTCGCAGGCGAGTCGGCGGAATTCCCGCAGGCCCATCGGCGCTGCCTCACCGAGGTCCGGCAAAGCGGGTAGGGCGGTCAGGATGAAATAGTAGTGTCCGACCATATCTGGAAAGCATTATTTATTCGGTCGCTTTGACCGATCTGGAAATCATTTCCTGAAGTCTGGGCGAGACCATCTCGCTCAACACCCCGGCGATGGATTCGGCCGTTACTTCGACCGTCCCGCCGGCGGAACTGTACTCAAAGCCGGCAGATTTAAGTCCTCCCGCCAGGGCGATATCCGTAGCCGGTCCCATGCCGGTCGCCCATGCGGAAACCTTATCAAGCATCTCGTCGCTTACCCTCACCTCGATAGGACGATCGCCCCTGGCGTCCTTTCCCGCGTACTGGACGACCACCTCGCGGACCAGGTTTGCCAGGAATTCCTTGTCCTTCAACGGCGTTTCAACCGCCCGCTCCAGCATGGTGCGGATGGACCGCATAACGGCCTCATGGAGGCGAAGGAGGGTGTCTCGGCAGGCGAGTTCCAGTTCGTCGGTTCCATGCCTGACGGTGCGTTCTGCCTCGGCGCGGGCGTCGTTGGTTATGTCCGCTGCGCCGCCCTTCGCGTCGGAGATGATTTTTTCAGCCTCGGCGCGAGCGGTTTCGAGGAGTCTGGTCGCCTCCGCCTGACCGGCCTCGATTCCGTCCTTCTGCAACTTTCCGACGAACGATTCAATTGTTTCAGCCATGACTACTCCAGGTTTTATTGACCTTTGAACGGCAAAATAAACTTCGGCCACTACGGAAACAAAGATAGCAGGATTTCGGGGATTACTGGATTACTGGATTTTAAAATAACAAA
>CAYUYD010000289.1:0-3359 GCA_964449105.1 uncultured Planctomycetaceae bacterium
CGGATGTTGACCACGTTCCTTCCTGTATTTGAGGCCGCCGTCAAGGCGGGCGCCGCCACGGTCATGATCGGGTACAACTGTATAGAGGGGGAGCCCTGCAACACAAACCGCTGGCTGTTGACCGATGTCCTGGTGGATTCCTGGGGGTTCAAGGGGTTCACCATTACCGATTGGAATAACGTCGGGGCACTTGTGACCAAACAGTTCACCTGTCGAGACATAACAGAAGCATCCGTGAAGTCACTTAAGGCCGGCATGCACATGAGCATGACCACGCCGGATTTCGTGGCGGCGACGATCGACGCGGTTCAGTCCGGTAAGCTTGAAGAGAGCGTTGTGGATGCGGCCGTGCGAAGAATCCTGCAGCTCAAATTCGACATGGGATTGTTTGACGACAAACGTTACCCGGATATGGCCGCCGGCAAAGCCGTGTGGGCCTGTCCGGAACACCAGGAAGCTTCTCTCGAGGCGGCCCGGGAATCGCTCGTGCTCTTGAAAAATGAGGACGATCTGCTTCCGCTCGGCAGCGGGATCAGAAGAGTGGCCGTGATCGGAGCGAACGCGGACGACGATTTCGCCCAGTTGGGCGACTGGTCGCGTGTGGGCTGGAATACACATGAACGGTTCGAAGGCGAGACCGGGTCCGGGCATCCGCGCGAGAATATTACGACCATTCTTGATGCGCTGAAAGTGCGTCCGGATCTGGATGTCGATTACGTGCGAGGCTGCGGTCCCCTGGATGATGCGGCGGACGATGTTGAGTTTGACAAGGCCGTCGACGTGGCCTCGGGCGCTGATTTGGCTATTGTTGTGCTCGGCGACGACCGACCGATCGTGGGAGAGGGTTTCGATCGTGCACATCTTGAACTGCCGGGGAACCAGGAAGCGCTTCTTAAGAAGGTATATGCTTCCGGTACCCCCGTGATACTGGTGCTGATTAACAGCAAGCCGATTGCGCTGCCGTGGGCGGCAGAGCATGTGCCGGTCATTGTGGAGGCCTTTAACCCGGGCATGCGGGGCGGTCCAGCGGTCGTGGATGCGTTGTTTGGAAAGACCAATTTTCACGGCAAGTTGTGTGTGAGTTTTCCGCGCTGCACCGGGCAGTTGCCTGTGTACTACAACCAGTTGCCCGGTTGGCACAGTAATCATCCGACGGCCCTGGGCTATGTCGATGAGACACCGGGTTCGCTGTATGCGTTCGGGTACGGGCTGAGCTACACGAGATTTGAAATATCGGATGTGACCCTTTCAGCGACGAAATTGAAGGCCGGCGAAGCACTCGAAATCGGGGCCGCGGTCAAGAACGTGGGTGATCGTGCCGGTGTGGAAGTCGTGCAGGTTTATGTGAACGATATCGCTTCGTCGCTGACGACGCCGTACAAGGAGCTCAAGGGCTACGCGCGGGTTGAGCTGGAAGCCGGTGCAGTGCGGGCGGTCAGGGTGAAGATTCCGTATGAGAAGCTGGCGTTTATCGGGGCGGATCTGAAGCCTGTGGTGGAACCGGGTGAGTTTGAGGTCATGGTCGGATCGTCCTCGCGTGATGAAGATCTTCAGAAGTTCCGGTTTGAAGTTGTTGGGTAGGGGTGGGTAGGTTCTCAAATTGCATGAAGCGCTTTGTTCGAAAATGTCAGCCCTTTCGCTCGTAAACGATCGTCCATATCACCCCGTCCGCTGTGTCACTGCTTGCTCCGCGTACCAAGGTACAGACGTCGCTCGCGATTCCTTGCGGCCGGGGCAATCTGAACAATCGTTTTCTCGGCTCGAGCCCTGTTGCCCCGCTCGAGCAACGAAAGGCCTGACATGTTTACATCGCCGCTGTTCGGACCAACAGGCCCGTTATCCTTGTCGACAAAGCTACGGACGAAGCTTCCGACAAAGGGGTAGAGAATAGGAAGATGGTGGAATGGAAGGCGTGAGGGGTCGCGCCACGGTGTGGCCCTCCTACAAAGAAAAGGATTTGATGCTCAGGTCGTTCGTGGGACAGGCTGGAAGCCTGTCCCACGGGAGATGTCCACCTGCTGGCGAAGACGGGTTCCGAATTAACTAATCCCGAATCAACTAATCATCCTTCTCCCTTTTCCTGCCAGTGTTCCAGTTGTGTCATGATCTGAGCCATTTATCTATCATGAGTGGAATCTCTCTTGATTGCGCGGGAATCGCCCTCTATGCTCGACGTATCAATACGTTTACCAAGGGGGCCCCTATGCGCACTTCAGGCTGTCTCGTTCTCTTGTTCCTGTTCTCCTTCACCGCCCTGGCCGCAGAGCCGCCGCGGTTTGTGAAGAAGCCCACGGTCAAGAAGGTGGGTACCGCAACCGTCATTCAATTTGAAGTGGATCGCGAGACAGACGTCTCAGTCTTTGTTGAAGAGACGAATGGCAAAGTGGTGCGTCATCTTGTTTCCGGCGTGCTGGGGACGAACGCGCCGGCGCCGCTGAAGCCGGGCCTGGCACAGAGTGTGGCGTGGGATGGTAAGGCCGACTACAAGAAACCGGCGGGAGCTGGACCTTTCAAGGTGCGCGTGGCGTTAGGGCTGGGTGCGAAGTATGACCGTGTCCTGGCAGAAGATGTGCAGAACATTGGCACCGCCAAGAGTATCGCCGTGGGGCCGGACGGGACGCTGTATGCGTGTGTGGGGTTTGGCGCGCAGGTGCCGAACTGGCAGGGTGAAAGGCTCATTGCGCTGGATCGTGACGGCAGGTATCTGCGCACCATCGCGCCGTATCCCGTGAGCCTGAAAGAAGAGCAGGTTGCGAGCCTGGGACTTGTCGAGGTGGATGGGCGAAAGGTCCCGCTCTGGAAGAGCATTGCCAACCGCAGCTTCTATTCCGGTGACACGCTGCGAAAAGCCGGGATGGCTGTCACGAAAGACGGCATCATCCTGAAACTGGTCGGCGGCTATCGGAACCGGGGACCGTTCGGCATCATGGCGATTGCTTCTGACGGCAGTATCCCGTGGGGGAAAGATGTCGGGCCGGTTCTCAGCAAGGTCAGCCGGGCCGGTTTCAATCGTGCCTTTATCTGTGTTTCCTCTGACGGCCGAAACGCGTTCGTGACGGGGATGAGCCAGTATAAAATGATCGAGAAACAGGCCAGGAAGTTCGATGTGGCAGCGGTCTACCGGGTGAAGCTCCCCGAACGTGCACCGGGTGAATCCTTCTATGGGGATCCGGAGAATCCAGGCAAGGGGCAGGGGAAACTGGGGGCGCATCCTCGGGGCGTTGCCGTGGACGGGAAAGGGAACCTGCTCATTGCCGATTTTGATAATGACCGCGTCGTTGTGGTCAAGGAAGCCGATGGATCCTGGGTTGCCGAATTAACCGTTGTGAAGCCGGACGGCGTGGGTGTGGATGCGAATT
>CAYUYD010000290.1:0-3325 GCA_964449105.1 uncultured Planctomycetaceae bacterium
CACCATGTATCTGGTTGCAAAGTAAAGCATAGCCAATTCCCCGAGGAGCGCGTACGTTACCCGCGCATGGGCGTTTAACGGAACGTAAACGCTCGACTTGCTGGCACCGACAACCAGGCCGTAGCGTCTGTCGCCCAGAAGGATGGGACTGAATGCTATCAGCGTCTGTTCCTTGCCTGTGCCGATTTGCGACGTCCCGCTTCGACCAAGCCGGATACATTGCTTCTCGACCAGATCGACTATCTGGTTCTTGTATCCGGCCCGCAAAGACTCCCGATGGGAGTTATCTGTATTCGGGCTGTTTTCAGCCGCCGCCATATCCCGGCCGGTGCCTGTAATAATCTTTCCTTCCTGACCAATCATCCAGCACAGGTTGTGTTGAATTCTCCCTGTACCGGCCAGGCATTTCGCGAACAACCTGCTTATGTCAATATCGCAGCCGACGATTGCCACGATTCGACCAGAGGATCGAACCGGCGTGATTACCCGAACTATTTTGTCTTCTCCGGGAAATACATACCAGACGTGATCATAAGCAGCGGTCGCATCCGCCCACTCCGAACTCGCCGGCAGTTGTGGGCTTCCTGTTGCGGACGCCTCGTGAGTCTTAGGCAGCTGCCAGATGGTTTTCCCGTTGAGATCCGCTGCGAAAACGCGGTTCAGGATGTCCTTGTGTCGCTCCAGATACGCGGCGATTACCGGCGCAGGACCGGGTTCAGGAGTGCTAATCTCGGGATAATTGCCGACTACGATCAGACCTCGGACCGCTTCGGAGAACCCCGACTCCAGGGCGCCGGCCAAACTGTTTGTTACAGCCGACCGCTGCTGCTGAAACGTGCCGACCATGTCCGCCCTGAATTTGTCGTTGTGCCACCTGATCAGAACCGTAAAAGCGACCGCAGCGGCACACGCCAGCAGCATCGCCTTCAAGGCGACAAACCTGCGAAGAGTCGCCCGCCAGCCACATCGGCGCTCGAGCGCCTGGCCAGAACCTGCCCCCTGATTTAAATCCCTTCCTTTTCTCATACGCTGTTTTCGCCTGATTACAAATGGGTCGGATGGCTGCCACAGCGGGTACGCAGTATCCCTGGCCCCAGGGGCTCTTGTGGGACCTGCTCGCCAATTTCCATTTGTGCCTCGCTAAAGGCCTATAATCAGGGAATCGGGTAATTTGGGGGAAGGCTTTAGTTGCAGGCTGGGACGAATTACCACCTTTTCCTGGGGCAAACGAACGGTTAGAGTAAGGAGAAGGTGGGTCATCGGCGTAGTTTATCCGCCTTTGGCGGGCCTCGACCCAGCCTACTTGCTAAATTCCTTTAAATTGTGTACATCAGGGTAGAAAGGAAACACGTTCAGATGAGAAAGCACGTACTGCCCGGCGAAGATGGCCATAGCGACTGGTTTGACCGGTTGAACCAGTTTGAGCGGCAGGAGACGCTCAGGCAAGTGTCGTTCAAACGGAAACGTTGGCCGGATCTCCCTGATGGCGTTTGGGCCAAGAAGAAGGGCGAAATCTATACCTATCCGCACATCCTGCCCGAGGGCGACAAGTCTCTTTGCCCAAGCATTGCCTGTAAGGTGATTGGGTACTGCCATGACAGCAACATCGCGATTCACTCCGAGTTCCTGAACCTCCGAAGCTCGCAGGCTTGCTGCTTCAATGTGCTGTTTCCGCTTCGGCTTGACCTGGAACTTGCTAGAATCGCTCTGGAGCCCGTGCTTCCCGGGGTCAGAGAAGTGTCCAAGATCGAGTTCGAGTATACCGGGCCTGATGGCGACGGAGCCACGGAATGGCTTGGCGAACCCGCTGGCGGGCAACGCGGTCAGAACCGCACAAGCATCGACACCGCAGTCTGGTGGACGGATGGCGACAAACATCTGCTGACGTTCATCGAGTGGAAGTACACGGAGAGGAACTACGGCACCTGTGGCGGTTATGCCTCCAACGGCAATAAGCAGAAGCATCTGTGCGAGAGTCTGGACGTTCTGCACGACGATCCGTCGTCAACCTGCTATCTTGCCTGCGGCAGAAACACCCGACGTTATTGGCAGTGCCTAAAGGACGGGCACTTCGACCTCTCGGCCTTCTCGCGCCTGAAGGGATGCCCGTTCAAGGGGCCTTTCTATCAGTTGATGCGCCAGCACCTCTTGGCTGCGTACTGTCAAGAGCACGAAAGCGTCGGCAAGGTCTACGTTGTCTCAGTCGGCTTTGGCGGGAATCGATCACTTCATGAGCTTCCGGCCGACCATCGGAGCCTTGGTTCCACCGTGGAGGATGCGTGGAATGCCTGTCTGCGAGGCGTTCCGCCCATGAAACACGTCGACGTGGAGACCATCATGGAACGCATCAAGGCAAGCCCGCGAGCGGATCGGAGTTGGCTGGCATACCTTGACGAGCGATACGGTCTGTAGTAGTAGGCTGGGGCGAGGCGGCCGATGGCCTTCCCAAGGGGATGGAAATTCGTGCCACCCCCAAGTCCCGGCGCGCCGGGACTTGGGGGTGTCCGTGTAAGAAGCACGAAATCAGCAAGGCAGGCAGGTGGCGTGGTCGCGGTGTTTGCGACCACGTTTGTATCAAGTCGGTTTTAACGTGGCCGCAAACACCGCGGCCACGGCACCCGGCACAATATCCTGCCGATGTTTTTTCTGTCGCCCCTGCCGGGGCTTACAATTCGTTGACGATCCCACCCCCGCCCTCACGGGCGGGGCTACAAATCTTTCGCCCTCCGGGCTGAAAAAATCGGTTCGTCCGTTGACGTTTGCGCGCGCAAACGTCAACGGAAAAAAGGGGGTTGGCGAAAAAAATAAAAAATATTTTTACTATGGCGGACAAGCACTTACGTCATTTCGGCGGGTTTTGCGTTGAAGTTTGCGCGCGCAAACGTCAACGCAAAAGTAAAGGGTAGAGAAGACATATAGGGACCAGGGACCAGGGAATAGGGCATAGGGAAAAACGGAAAAAAACGGAATCGGTAATTAGTAATTGGTAACTGGTAATTGGTAATCCGTGCAATCCCTGCCTGCCGGCAGGCAGGGGTTATATGTCCGAAGGACTCTGCGAGTAAGGAGAGTATCATGGCAAAATGGCAATTCCTTTGCGAACTGTTGCTCAACGAAGATATGGCCCCCCAGGACGTGCTGCTCGCCCTCGGCGTCAAACCGTACAGGCTGCAACAAATGCTGCGTGCGAAGCGTCTGGCGTCCCGCCTGGCGTCGGTTGAGGCCGTCGCTAACAAAAGGGCTGGGCATACCGTTGTCGTGGGCATTGCGCCGGCGGCGAAAAAACTGACCGAACTGACCGATTCGCAGCGACCCGAGACCGCCC
>CAYUYD010000291.1:0-878 GCA_964449105.1 uncultured Planctomycetaceae bacterium
CGTCCTCGGCAAGTGGCCGTCGCTTCCGCGTCGGTTCCGATTCCTCGGCCTTGGGCAGCCCGGCCAGCGGGGTGGCCGGCAGTCGTCCCTCCGAGACGCACCAGTTGCAGAACGCAATAATCGCAGCCCGGTGCATGTTGATGGTCCTGGCCGCAAGTGGCTGGGAGTCCGCGTCCGCGGCGTCGCGCGGCTGGGAGGCGAGCTTGTTCATCCACCGCTGGAGTGCCTGGCGATTGATGTCCTTGAGCCGCCGGAAACGGCACTCGCGGATCACACGATCAAGCTGCTCACGGACGTGCCCGACATGCTTGGGCGATACCCGCCGGCCACGGATGGTCTTGACGGCTAGTTGAGCCAGATAGTCTTTCGCATGCCGGCCGATGGGCGCTTCAATCTGGCCGGAGGCGGCCATCTCTTCGTGGCTCATCACGCCGGCCCTGACCCTATCCACGCCAGCCAGAATGTCCGCGAGCACTTTTTCCGCCGCTTGCTTGTCGCGGCAGCCGGTGGACTCCCGTCGCATTAGGCCATTGGCGTCGCGATACCGAACGTACCAGCAATCCGAGACGAACTGCACGTGTTGCTCGTCCAGCACCTCGGCGGTGCGGAACTGGCCCTTGCCGCTTTCCCAGCGGGCCAGTTTCTGACCCCGGCGGGTGGTGATCTCCGCCCCCGCGGGCATGGGTATCGGGTACTTCTTCTTGTAGATCGTGGCCATGTTTATCCTCGTGTATTCGGGTTACCGTTTCCCTTGGACACAGGGCCGCCCTTGGCGGAGAAGCTCAAGGCAATTCCTCTGTATTCTGGCGAAAGTTTCATCGGCCGCACGGCTTACGACATGGCGGACACCCTTGGGCGATCCACGTCTCGATGACAGC
>CAYUYD010000291.1:888-3293 GCA_964449105.1 uncultured Planctomycetaceae bacterium
GGGGAGGGATTCTGCCAGCGTCGGCCAGGCGGTAGACGGTTCGGGCTGAGCAACGGAGGAGGACCGCGACTTCCTGAACGGTCATCATCGCTGGCATCCCTTCATCGGTAATGGACTGATTGGCTTCCACGCGTCGGTCCTTAATTTGCTGTGGGCTGCTGCGGAACTTCAGCCCGCGGCCACGTGCCGTGGGACATGCTTCCGCCCCCATTACCTACCGGCGGAGGGGGCAAAGTGTCGGGACACGACGTGGGCGAAACGATGCCGTGCGTGCGACAGGGCTCCGTTACCCAGTCAAGATCGGTGGGGAACGGCGGAGGGCAGCGATAGACGGTTGCCCGCGGGATGCGCATTGGTTAGAATGCTCGTTCGCCGCGAGGGGGGTTCCCTTGAAGTAATGTTCGCGGCAGAGGAATATGGAAAATGCAGAAGATTCCCAATGCCATCATCCTTAGATGTCAGTCGCTGCACCACACGCTCACGCACTCTATGGTCATTGTCTCTCACAAGGAACTGCTTCCGTCGGTAGAAGGCAGGCAGGTCCGGCGAGTCCCTTCCTGCTGGGGTACAAGACTCGATGCGTATTTCTGGGACGCCAATAACTGGAATATTGACGGGGAAGCTGACTATCAGAGATTCCTGGACGTTGCCAAGGAGGTCGGCGAAGCCATCACTCGCGATCCTAACCCTGCGTGGTCAGAACTCCTACCCGGAACCATGGCAGAGGCCCTCGGCACAGATTCAGCGATCCACCTTTCGGATTTCTGGGTGGCCGTGCTGTACCATCTTGCCTGGACTGGCAAACTGCCCTACGAGGCAGAACTGGTCTATGAGGTGGGGGCAAGCGGAGACGAGCGGTTCAGGTTCCGCAGTCGATTGCCTGTCGATTTGGCTAGGGCAACTACGGACGCTTTGACTCTTTTTGCCGAGGCAAGGTCCTTGAGCGAACGCCAGGTGAACATAACGCTGGCCAAGGACCTGGTCAGCAAGAAAACACGGATCGAATTCCGGGAATTCCTGGTGGGATGGACCCTTCGTGAGATATCGAACGAGTTCGATGCCGTGGACATTAGGTGCGACACGAATTTTGTCCCTGATGTCAGCGGCCAGCGGCGGTCCCTCGTGGAGCAGTACTATCACACATTGAACTTCACAAGCCCAGTGGATGTCGGAAAGTTGGTCCAGGCATATGATAACATTCTAACCTCTGTCCTAAACAAGGCCGCGAAGTTAGAAACTAGCGACTACCCGTACCAGTCACAGGTCGAGCAGCTGCGACAGGCGGTTTGTGCTCTGTCTTCATGGCTTAAGAAGGACGGTTTCAAGTTCGAGAACGGCAAGATCACGCCAACGACTCCAGCGGCCAAGAAGGTTTCCGACCGACCTTCTGCCCATCGCACGATCTCTGAAGTTACGCGACGGAACATCTTCGATGCGTTGCGCATCGGCAAAGTTCAATGGGCGGGCCGCCTGAGTGAACCCGAGTTTCTTGCAAGGCTGTATGACCTCGAAGCTATGCCGTCGACGGATCACAGATTCCATGATGCGACCGGCGACATCGCGCAGCACCGGATCGCCAACCCGGATGACTGGCCTGATGATTGGGTCTTCACAGATTCCAGATTTGACCTCGCCGACGGGCCAGACGACACTTTCCTCCGATTCCTGTGCGAGATCGTCCATCCGTTGGTTCGGCAGTACGAGCAGGCCGTAGAGTCGCTGGTGACCATTGTTAACACGCACCTCGCCGTTGATGGGTGGGAAATAGTGAAGTGCCAGGAAATCTCCGGCAAGTCGGTCTTCGGTCCGCGCCGAATCAAGGCGAAGTGCTTCCTGGCGAGCCACACCGAGGTTGCCCCAGATCATCCTCAGTCTGAGCCAAACACCGCACTCTGGCCAAGACGTTCTCCCGAGCAATCTCTGCGCGAGATGCCCGAGGTGATCCACACCGAATGTGCCATCGAGGACCACGGCGATGTCGCCTCGTCTACCAAGTGGGCGCAGCGATGCCTGGCTCGATTCGCTCGCTTCTGGTGTCGCAACCTCTGTCTGCGCTGTCCCCTCCCCGAGAGCGACACTCGTGGCGAGTTGGATGGGATGGCGCAGGACGACGAGCGTCTTGACCACGTAACGGCAATTGCCGCTTGGCACGCTCACCTGAAGGAATTGCATGAGAGCTTCGCGTACCTACCGACCTTCTGGACAGAGGGCGGTTCATGCCCCGCCTGCGCCGTCGCTCGATCCTTCCAGCAGTTCCCACTCATCGCCAAGTATTCTCCCGTCCCACCAGTAGGCACCGTGTGTTACTATTATGACATGGACTTTTTCGACGGGTTCAACCCGCACGCACCCGAGAACAATCGACCTGAGACATACCCATGTTGCGAATTCATCAACTGCGTAGA
>CAYUYD010000292.1:0-3274 GCA_964449105.1 uncultured Planctomycetaceae bacterium
ATTCCTCCACAAAACCGCGATATTCAGCCAGGCGGTCCGCTGCGCCGGGCGAGACCTTGGCGCGGTAAAACTCCAACGGAATCGCCAGTTTCTCATCGCGATAGGAATAATCGTACCACCCGATCGAGCCGACCAGACCAACGCCTCCAATCATCGCCGGTTCGTGATCCAGGACGACAAAGCCCTCCTCGGCGGCGATGTCCGGGATTATCTGCTCGTACCGTCGGATGGAATCCTCACCCGGAAGGCACCACAGGCAGTGATTCCCGGGCACGATGAATTTCCGGCCTGAGAAATCGGCGAACAGGCCCAGGCATTCCCGCAGGGGTTTGTGTGCCGCACCGGCTGAATCGCCGACCAGAACCAGCGCATCCGCGTCGGTCCGACAGGCCCGCTTGGCCAGGTCCTCGACAGAGGCCCGGCTTCGCCGGACGTTATAATGCAGATCGGCTGTTACAAGTATTCGCATCGGACCTCCCGAACCAAAAACCGCCGACTTGACTTTATCCGTCGCCGCAATATAACCTTAAGCACGACAACTGAATAGTTATTGCATCACCTGCACTCGTTCAACCTGAAACCGGCAAATACTCACAGAGACGCGTGCGCTGGATGGTGCTCCTTTGCCTTTTGGCATTGGGGCGTCGTCTGCGTGTGGTCTCTGTGGGCCTTGCCGGGCCTCAGGTTGACACAGCAACGGCGCCCCTTTTTGCAGGGGGGCTGATAAGGAGCACCGAGATGACCAGGCCTTTCCGTCGTACCGCCCGCCGCCACAAACAGACCAACCCCGCAGACCGGACAGCCGAGGATGAAATCGTGATTTTGCAGGAAATCCTCGCCCTGCACTCCGGCCAGTTGGAAAACTTCCATCCTGAGCAGCCGCCGAGTTCCATACGATACTTCCTCCGCCGGGCCTCTCTGGGCCAACTCCAGGGCACACTGGTTGAATTGCTTGTGGCGATGCGCAGTCAGGCCTGCCCTGACCCTGTGGTTTTTGACGAGCACCGTTGACACCGCCGCGCCGGTATGTATCATTGGGCTTTGTCGGCCCGAATCGAAAGGACCGGCCGGCGCAATAATATGGACTCGGAACGCAAAACGTTTGACGCCGCGGAACTGGCCACCTGTTTGAGCCACTACGACCTCGGCATAATTCGCTCGATACAGGATTTTCCTCGCGGCTCCCGGCGGTCGCCGAAGGTAATTATTGAGAGCGAGCGAGGCCGGTTACTCTTCAAGCGCCGCGCCCACGGCAAAGATGACCTCATGAAGGTCGCTTTCACCCACCAGATACAGTTGCATCTTGCCGGCGAGAATTTCCCCCTGCCCCACCTGATAGGCACTCGCCCGGACAACAATTCAATGCTCGTCCTGAACGAGCGGATATATGAACTTTTCGAGTTCGTTCGGGGAAGGAGTTACAACGGCTCACTTGAAGCGACGTTCAACGCGGGGCGCATCCTTGGCCTGTATCACAAACTGCTTGCGAATTTCCAGAGCGATTACCACCCGCCGAAGGGCAGTTACCATGGCGCAAGCGCAGTCGGCGACGCCATTCGCGATACGACCACCTCGCTGCCACTGGACAGCCGACCCGAACCGAACGTTCTGAGGGAGACGATTAAGTTCCTTGAGCAGGCCTATCTCCGCTGCACCGCCGAAGCCAACAAGGCCGGGCTTAAAGACTGGCCTGCCCAGATCGTCCACGGGGACTGGCACCCCGGAAACATGCTCTTCCGCGACAACCTCGTCGCAGCCGTCATTGACTACGATACCGCACGCCTCCAGCAGCGGGTCATCGACCTTTCCAACGGTACGATCCAATTTTCCATCATCGGCGGATCAAACGACCCGTCCGACTGGCCTGATTACCCCGATAAGTCGCGACTGAAACGGTTCCTTCTCGGGTACGACTCGGTCAACGTAATCAGCAAGGCTGAACTTCAGGTCGTCCCGTTCCTCATGTGCGAGGCGATGGTCGCCGAAGCCGTTCTTCCCATCGCTGCGACCGGTTCGTTCGGGCGCATGCAGGGCTTCCCGTTCCTCCAAATGATCCGGCGGAAGGTCAATTGGGTCCTCGACCACATTGACGAGATCGTCTCGGTGCTGAAAGACTGACCGGAATACCGGATTACCGGAATACCGCGAGACCGGATTACGAATTGCAGCGTTTGTTCTTTTCGCTAGGTATTACACCTCAATCGGATTTACAATAGGCGCATGGACTTTGATTGTGAAAAGGTTGCGCGGACGTGCCGGCAGGAAGGCGCCTTGCTGCTGATTTTGTTCGGCTCGCGCGCCGGAGGCGATGCTCCAGCCGACAGCGATACCGACCTGGCGGTGATGCTGGAATCATCCCCGGATGGGCTTGCCGAGATGGTTCGACTGGAAGACAGCCTCCGCGAGGCGCTGGAAATCACAGGCAGGATCGACCTGGTGATTCTCAACGACGCCGAATCCACAACCCTTCGCCGCGAGATCGCCCGCACCGGGAAGGTGCTGTTCGACAGGGACGGTGAGCAGTTTCCGCAATTCGTCGTGCGGTCGATGAAGGAATTCGCCGATTTCGAGCCTTTTCGCCGACTTCGACGCCAAGTTCTCACGGGGAGGTTCAAACCATGAGTCCAGCCGTTATCGAACGTAAATTGTCGCTGCTGAATACATATCACACCGACCTGGTCGCTTATAATAAGGCCGGTTTGCAGGAAAAAGACCACTACGCCATCGAGCGACTGATTCAACTTTGCGTAGAGGCGATGTACGACATCGGTGCACACTGGCTTGCCGTGCAGGGTTTCGTACAACCGGACAGTTACTCCGAAGTATTCCGAGAGGTCGGGCGCAGGGGACTGCTGGGCGAATCCCTGGCGCAAAGTCTCACCAATGCCATGAAGATGCGAAACCTGATTGTACACGTCTATGAAAGAATAGACTGGCGCCGGGTCCAGGAAGCGATGCCGGTCATTCTGCGCGATGTGTCGGATTTTATCAGTGAAGTTACAACTCGCCTTCTGAAAAACGATCGGCAGCGCCCTTGACCTCGGAGCCGGAACGTGAGCACAGCACAGAACGCAATTTCCCCGACCCGTGAGCGCCGGCACAGTAAGACCGGGCCGCTGCTGCGACAAAGTTCGATCTTCCGTGCGGTATTCTTCGCAATAACTAATCTGGCCGGTTTTACGGCTGCTAACGCATTTCTGTATTATCTTTCGACGGGGAATTGGATTGATCTGTCGATGGGCAGTTACAAGGCCGCCCTGGCATCGCCGCTCAG
>CAYUYD010000293.1:0-3265 GCA_964449105.1 uncultured Planctomycetaceae bacterium
CTGGGGATCATCAGCGGCGTGTGGGACGGGACGCCGGTCGGACGCGAGGAGGGGATGCGCAAGGTCAAGGAGATCGGCTTCGACTCCTACGACATCTTCGAGGACCCGCTTTTCAAGACCCACCGGGATAATCAGCCTGGTCCGCCTTCCCGCCGATGCACGAATGGCTGCGGCGGCAGTGCCCGCCTGCGGGTGTTCAACAAGAACGGCAGCATGGCCTCGCGGGTCCACCGCGTTAGCGCCCTTCAGGATTACGTCGGCGGCGGTCAGGTCGTCGGATACGTCGAAGATCGTCTTGCCCTTTTGCCAACGCCCGTCGGTAATTACCACGTCGCCGGGAAATTTTGCCCTGCGAACGCTGACGTCGAAGCCCAGCCCGACAAGCACTCCGCGAAAGAACCCTTCCCGCGAGAATCCCTCTGCCTGACCGACGGCGGCGAGAACCTCCTCGGCCACATAGCCGTTGGTCGTTCCGGCGACGATGACCAACGTGCCTTTTTCGAGCACTGCCCGGACGGCTGGATGCGCAACCAAGGCTTTGCCTATCAGCCGCTTACCGGCGGACGGAGTAAGGAGAAATTGCTTCATGTGAATTGGTCTTATTCCGGGCTGATGGCCTCGACAGGGCACGCATCGGCGCACTGGCCGCAGTCGATGCACGTCTCCGCGTCGATTTTGTAGATAGGGTCGCCCTCGCTGATTGCCTCAACGGGGCAGGTCTCCACGCAGGTTCCGCAGCCTGTGCAGGCATCACTGATTACATACGCCATAAAGTGCACTCCTTACAAAAAAATCAAAAAACCAAAAAACCGCGCCCCTGCCTGCCGGCAGACAGGCACAACTCGATTACGAATCCTTTATATTATTTTCGCAGGCAGGTCAAAATAATTTTAAGACGAAAATTGGTAATTGGTAATTCGTAACTCGTAATTCGTAACTCGTAATTCGTAACTCGTAACCCGTTGTACGGGATGTGCTTTGGGCATTGGGGACGAATTACCAATTACCCCTCTTCCGGAACTGCCACCATTTCCTGGGCTTGGCGTCTGTGTCGCGTGCGATTTTCGCAGCCATTATTCGCAGGTCGGGCAGTTTGCTTCGCATATCCCGCAGACGCTGTCGTGCAAACTTTTCGGGGTGTTCGGAAAAGGCCTGGCGTGATGAGGCCACAAAGAACGCCGATTCCGGGGGTAGTTCGTCGTCTTCCGTGTAGAATTTCAAGGCCTCATCGAGGCATTGCGCCGCCTGGAAACCGATCCGGCGGGCATCGACGCCCGCTGCTGCGGATGCCTTTTCGACCAGCATGTAAAACAGGCTCAACCACTGTCCTGTGTCGATAATCCGGCTGGGGGCGGGCGTGGGGTTAATCCGTTCCGCCGAAGACGTTTGCGGATCATTACATTGGTCTTCCGGCTGGTCGGATTCGGACCAGTCGAACAGGAACTTTTTTTCAGTCCGGCAGTGAACGCACCTGGCGAGGAGCATGCGGTTTGACTGGTTGGCTTCGGCGTTGTCCTGTTCTGCGGTAATTTCCCAAGGCCCGTCCGAGCAGTTCGGGCACGGCGTAACCATCAGGTACAATCGGGCCTCGGCCCGGCTATGTGCATGAAGCGACTGCATAGCATCCTCTGCCGGGTGGGCACGGTCAACTTTCACGCTCGCCGCCGGTTTCGGGCGCATGTTCCGGAACATCGGCGGGCGCAGGTTCCGGAACGTCGGCGGGCGCATGTTCCGGAACATCGGCGGGCGCGGGCGCAGGAACATCGGCAGGCACAGGCGTGGTTTCCTCCCGTCCGGCATCTTCTTCATCAGTGGTCTTGTTTTCTCTCTCAGCAGAGGCCTCTGAAAGTTTGGCCTGGCTGGATAAGATTTTCTGGTCGGCCAGCAGGTTCTCATCGGCGCGGACAATCAGCACGCAGGTCGGGCCGTCGATGTCCGCCTTGTACCTGTCTGCTTCCTCCGCTTGTCCTGCCCTTTTCTCGCAGCCGATGGTCAGGAATATCACTGTCGCCGCCAGAACTATCGCCAATTGCTTCATCGTCGTGCTCCTGAAATATCTTGGTTAGCCTGGTTAATTAATTGTGCGTAGTACCACTACGTGGATTGGTTCCGGGTTTCTGTTTTTTCCTAGTCCCTAGAACCTAGTCCCTAGTCCCTATCTGTCCGGCGATGCCCAATTCCGTCAGAGCGTCGCGTTCGACGATGCCGCGGAGTATTTCCCTGGGCGCCGTCGGCAGGCCGGTGCCGTGGGTTATCTCGTTGATGCGGTACATCCGTTCGATGGCCTCTGCCGCTGTGGAAAATGGGAAATCGCTCCCGAAGAGGAGTTTTCCCGTTACGCCGGACTGGTGCGCCGCCAGCAGCGCCTGGTAAGCCTGCCAAGGCCTGCGGAGCAGCGCGGCTATGTCGGCATAGACCCTCGGCTGCTTTGCCAGCAGCGCGACGGTTTCGCCTACCCACGGGCTGCCCATCGCGGCGATAACGATTGTCAACGACGGGAAGGTCCTCGCTATCTCGTCGAACAGGTGCGGGCGGGCGAATTCCAGAACCGCCTGCGGCGTACAGTCCGCCATGCTATCCACGAACACCGGAAGGAACCGCTCGGCGCAGAATTCGTAAACCTTCATCGCCCGCGTGTCGGCGGGATGAAAACCCTGGGCGGCTGGGCTTATGGTAATCCCTGCGAACTCAGCCCGCCCGACAATGTTGGACAGACGCTCCATCACGTCCGGCTCGGACGGATCAACCGCAGCAATACCGACAGTCTCGTCGCTGTGCTGGGAAACGTAGTCGGCCAGGAATACATTGGGAATCTCTGCCTTCAGTAAAGCACTGCGAAATCCCCAGACGAGCGTCTTTGTAACGTCGCGTGCAGCGGCTGCGTGCTCGCCGGGATCGGCGGATAGGTTCGCCTGCCCGCCGTTACGCGCCAGCCACGCCGAAGCGCCTGCGCCAAGTTGACTCGGCGCCGACCATATCCGCGTATGACAGTCAATTATCATTCGTTATCCTAAAGCATTCAGCGGTCAGCAATCAGCGTTCAGCATTCAGCGTTCAGATCGCTTCTTCTTGCTGACCGCTGAATGCTGACTGCTTTCGTACTTTCGGGTATTCTACTATTTCTTCGGGAGTAAGCGAGAATTTCCTCTGTTTGTCTTTCGTGCTATTTGTGATACACCAAACAAAATGAACCACAAAGGGCACAAAGGACACAAAGAACAAAAGAATTAAAAAGTTTTTTTCTTTTCTTTGTGTTCTTTGTGTC
>CAYUYD010000294.1:0-3248 GCA_964449105.1 uncultured Planctomycetaceae bacterium
GCACGAACCGGCACGAACCGGCACGAACTGGCACGAACTGGCACGAACTGGCACGCTTCGGCACGGTCTATTCGTATCCGTTCGGATGCGAACGGCGCCAGTTCCATGCATGGGCGACGATGGTCTTCAGGTCGGGATATTGACGCCGCCATGCCAGTTCGTCGTCGGCCTTTTGGCTGGAGGCGACCAGGATTGGCGGGTCGCCGGGTCGGCGGGGAGCGACGTTGGCGGGGATGGGATGGCCGGTAACGGCCCGGCAGGTCTCGATAACCTCCCTGACCGAAAAACCTTCGCCGTTACCAAGGTTGAAGACATTTACGGCCTCGGCTTCGACGGCGTTCAGGGCAAGGACGTGTGCGTCGGCGAGGTCCATCACGTGGATGTAATCACGTATGCACGTTCCGTCCGGCGTATCGTAATCGTCGCCGAAGATTTTCACTGATTCCCGCTTTCCCATCGGAACCTCCAGGACAAGCGGGATAAGGTGTGTTTCCGGGCTGTGTGATTCGCCGACGTGTCCGGTGGGGTGCGCGCCGGCCACGTTGAAATACCGCAGCGCGGCGAACCCCATACCGTAGGCCTGTGCGAACGCCCGCAGCATGAACTCGACGCACAGTTTACTGGCGCCGTAGGGATTAATCGGCTCGGTGCGGTCGGTTTCGCGGATGGGGATTTGTTCGGGCAGACCATAGACCGCAGCGGTGGATGAGAAGACCATTTTCATCACGCCGGCAGCCCGCATTGCTTCAAGGGTCGCCAGACCGCCGAGCGTATTGTTGCGGAAATATTTTTCGGGTTTCTCGACTGACTCGCCGGCCTCGATGAACGCCGCAAGGTGGACGACCGCGTCGATATCGTTTTCGCGCATAGCAGCCGTCAGGGCGGGAGCGTCGGAGATGTCGCCGGTGATGAGTTTGGACTCGCCGACGGCTTCGGCGTGGCCGGTGATGAGGTTGTCATAGACCGTGCAGTTATGCCCGGCAGAGGACAGGACGCCGATCAGGTGCGAACCGATGTAACCGGCCCCGCCGGTAACTAAAACATTCATTTCGGCCTCTTGTTAAGTGTCAGGTGTTTCCAGATTCGTTCGATGGTTTCAGGTCCGATGCCGGGGACGTTTTCCAGGTCTTCCGCAGATTTAAAGGCACGACCGGCCTGGTTGCTGCGGGATTGGCGATAGGCGACGATTGCTTCCGCCTTTACCGGACCAATCCCCGGCAGTCGGCGAAGCGATGCCGATGGGGCGATGTTCGGATTTATCTTTTCGCGGACCATTTCGACCCTGGCGGAATCAATTTTCGGAGGCCAGCCAAGCGCCGCAGCGTGCTTTGCGGCATGACAGGTCAGACAAATCCCCCATACCGCAAGCAGCACTGTCATGGCCAGGCGGTCGGACCGGTTCCAGAACACGGATTTCCCCGGCTGGTGGAGCGTCTTGTCCGACCCCATCATGTTTTGCCCGCCTCGTTTGTCTGGTCCCGGTCGATGTCCGGATCATCAGGCGAATGCATGAACGACCTGAAGTTTCGCAATTCATCGAAAGCCAGTTTTGCCCGCATGTTGTTATGGCACAGGCCTCCGTGCGGCAGGTAATGACCTTCGTAATCGGCAAGGTCTCGCCAGCAGATGCTCTCCACGAACGGTTTGGAAATGGCTGTCCGGCAGAATGCCTGTAGCCACTCGGCCTGGAGTCGCTGATTCCACGGGACGTGCCAGTATCCGGCGTCCTTGACGAGTATCCTTCCGCCCCATGCGTCCCATGCGTCGGCGGAGATGTCCGATGGCGCCTGCACGCCGGTGATTTCCAGCGGGACGCCGAACCCGACAAACTCGTCCAGCATTGAGGAGATCTGCATAAAATCGCGGACGTACATCCCATCCTGCGGCGCGCCCATATATATCTGAACGCCGAATGCGTCGAATCTGATTCCGCTCTGGACGGCCATGCCCGCGTAAAGCATCGGCGGTATGGTCCGCTGATTACGGGCGTAGTATTCGCCCCACGGCAAAACAAGGTCTATCAACACCACCGACTTCGGCGCAAGTTTCTTCACAAGCAGACAACTCATCCGAGTCAGTTCCATAATCTGCTCGAAACTCAGATTGAAACTGTTGTAAGCATGCAGGCCGCAGGCTACACGCCAGAGGCTCACCTTCCGCTCGTAGCGCTGGACGACTTGCTGGATGTGTTCGTAGATCAGATCGCGGAGGGCTTCGTAGTCGTGTTCCCAGATGTAGAGCCACTCCGGTATGTGGGCAGGGTCGAAACTCACCAAGGGCCCGGCGTGGATGGGACGACGATTGGCCACCGCCCAGTTGACCCAGTCATCGACCTGTTCCCATTTGTACGACCGCTCCTTTGGTCCAAGGTGTTTCCACGTGGTCGGGATGGAGACGAAATCGAAGGTCTCGCTGAGTCGTTGTCGGTAGCGATTGTTTCCGCTCAGCAGGTCCACGACACATCCAAAGCCCACTCGCCCGGCAGCGGTGCTCTGACGGCGGCGGCGGAGAAAAATGTCGCTGTGAAAGAGGGCCATTTTCTCCCCGAGCATAATTGCTTTGGCGAGCGCATCGTCTGCCGCCCGTGCCGCTTCGACCGGTTCGTCGCAGTTGAGCGAGGAAACGAACAGGCGGCGGACTTCCTCGAATTCACCGTTCAACGACTGGGCCTTGTCGTAGTCGAACAAACCCCAGTCTTCGCGTTTCTGGGTCAGGTGCATTACACGTGCTCTGGTCAACTCTACGTTGAGGTTGTAGGGGGCCTTGCGATCGGGAAGGCGGGTGGTCGAAAGGAGCATTTTTCCCGGCTTGCCTGCTTCCCACAGCAGCGCTAGTCCACAGGCTCCGCCAGCCCGCTTGACACATGAAATTTGCCCCTTGTCCGCAATGAGATCGGCTCGCACGGGTATGTCGTCCTGTCCGAAGACGTACGCTCCGCCCAGGTCGATGAGCCTGGCCGGACCACCATCGCGATACACGTCAAATCTGAGCATCACCGCCTCAAAGAAAAAAATAACTTCTATTGGTGCGAAGCCGGGTTATGTAACAGCATAAACCGCATAAGACTTTCAGGCCGGATATCGTATCGCTGCCAGCCCGCTTTTTCCACTGTCTGTTTGCATTATTGCGTGGGCCGACCTCGTCGTGTTGATATATTTTGAGGATGGTGAAGATGTAAATGCGGAAAAAGGTTTGACATCCTCGCTTTTTTTACCTTAACATAAACTTACGATCGCGGGGTAGAGCAG
>CAYUYD010000295.1:0-3247 GCA_964449105.1 uncultured Planctomycetaceae bacterium
GGTCACTAACGGCAACTAACGGATTTTGAGTGTCTTGGCTCATGTTCAGAAAAATCCCGCTATCTTTTTCCTTTGATGACAACGGCAGCATCTGTAGCCTCGGCATGGCCGTATCCCTGAGATTCCCAGCAGGCGACCCAGTGCTTCGGGGCGACTTCGCGGAGTTGGGGTTCTTCCATCCGGCACCTTTGCAGGCTGCATCCGATGGGGCAGCGGGGATGGAACTTGCAGCCGGTGGGGAACGCCAGCGGGTTCGGAACGTTTCCGGGAATCGTCTCCAGCCGGTCTTTCTTCTTCTGCCCCAGGCGAGGAAGCGACCGAAACAGCCCCTGCGTGTAGGGATGCAGCGGTTCGCTGTAGAGCGTGGCTACGTCGGTCAGTTCGGCCAGTTTCGAGGCGTACATGACGCCTACGGCGTCGGCGGTTTCGGCTACGACGGCAAGGTCGTGTGTTATCAGCAGGATGCTCAGTCCCCTCTCGGCCTGGATTTGTCGCAGCAGGTCGAGAATCTGCGCCTGGATGGTAACGTCCAGCGCGGTGGTCGGTTCGTCGGCTATCAGCAGTTCCGGGTCGCAGGACAGCGCCATTGCGATCATCGCCCGCTGCCTCATCCCGCCGGAGAGTTGGTGGGGATATTCCTTGTACCGCTGCTGCGGCGCGGGGATGCCGACCTGTGCGAGCATATCGACGGCCAGGGCTTTGGCCTGCCGGCGGGGGAGTTTGCGGTGCAGATTGACGGCTTCGACTATCTGGCTGCCGATGGTGAAGACGGGGTTCAGCGAGGTCATCGGTTCCTGGAAGATCATAGCGATCCGCCCGCCGCGAACGTCGCGCATCCGCCGCTCGGTCAGGCCTGTCAGGGCCTGGCCTTCCAGGAGTATTTCTCCGGCGATTATCTCACCCGGCGGGTGCGGGATGAGCCGCATTATGCTCAATGCCGTTACGCTCTTTCCACAGCCGCTCTCGCCGACCAGCGCGAAGGTCTGCTTTTTCCCGATGGCGAAGGAGACGCCATCGACGGCCTTTGCCACACCGTCCTCGGTGAAGAAATGTGTTCGCAGGTTGCGAACGGTCAGTAATGTTCCGTTTTCGCTCATGCTGTTCTCAATTTCGGATCGAATGCGTCGCGCAGGCGGTCTCCGAAGATATTCAGCGCCAGTACCAGGAAGAACATCGCGCCAACGGCGGCTGTCAGTTCCCACCACTGGCCCGAGTACAGGTTCAAGCGTGCTGCGTTTATCATGCTGCCCCAACTGGGCGTTCCCGGTTCAACGCCGAGTCCGAGATACGAAAGCATTACCTCTGCCTTAATCGCCCCGACGAATCCGAGCGAAAAATTGATAATGCCGAGATGCATGACGTTGGGGATTATGTGTCGAAGCAGGATAACAAAGCCGTACGTTCCGGTTGCTCTGGCGGCGACGATGTAGTCCAGTTCACGAATCTTCATCACCTCGGCCCGGACCAGCCGGCACGTTCCGATCCAACTGATTATACCAAGTGCGATGTACAGCCCATGAATGCCGCTCAGGTCCAGTCCCCATACGGTTACGCCGGTAAAGGCGTACTTAATGGCAATCAGCAGCACCAGCCCAGGAATACTCATCAACGTTGAAAACAACCAGACAATAATCGAGTCGAGCCATCGTCCGTAATAACCTGCTATCGCGCCGAGGATCATTCCCAGCGGTACGGCAATGATATTGGCAATCAATCCGACAGACATCGACACCTTAGCGCCGAGGAGAGTCTTGATTATGATTGGTTTACCATACCAGTCTGTCCCCAGGATGGTCTTCCACGACTCGAGCGACGGCGGCTGGTCGCTTTTTGACGAATCGGCCATTTCCGCGAATGAGGGTATGTCAGCGGACCGTTCCGCCACGGCCTCATACACAACCCCGCCGATCGACACCAGCGAGTACAAGACGATAATGGCGAAACAAATCATCGCGGACTTATCTCGCATAAGTCGGCGCCTGGCGTCGGACCAGAGGCTCCTGCCGGCAATCATCGCGCCGGACGAGATTCCCGCTTCAGGAGCGGCGCCGGTCGAACTGTTTGTAGTTTCCTTTGCCATCGAGTTACCGTAAACGCACGCGCGGATCGAACAATACGTAACACAGGTCCGTTACCAGGATGCCAAGCGTCAGAATAACTGCCGTCAGAAATACCATACCACTGAGAATCGGTTCGTCCCGCCCGGAGATGCTGGAGATAAGCAGGTCGCCCAGGCCTGGAATTCCGAAATAACTCTCCACAAGCAGAGACCCCATAATCAGGAACGGAATTGATAAAATCAGATTAGTCAGGATGGGCAACATGCAGTTTTTCAGCACGTGCTTGAACATCACGCCAGGCAGCGGCACGCCCTTGGCCAGGGCGGTACGGACATAATCACGATTCGTCTCGTCCAGGATCACCGTCCGATAGAATCGCACCGACCCGCCGATGCCGGCAATAGTCATGATCAGGACGGGAATGTAGATGTTGGCGCGATTATCCAATCCGTAGGCGTGTTCGGGGGCGACTTCATACATAAGCCACTGCCCGTAAATCATGAACGCCAGGAACGGTATGCACATGCCCAGAACACTCAAAAACACACCCAACTTGTCCACTACGCTGCCGCGGTAATAAGCGACTACCGAGGAGATGATCATCCCCAGCACCCACGTCAGCGCCATCGCCGGAACGGTCAGCGCCAGGCTGTTTGGCGCACGGCTCCGGATGATTTCCGTCAGCTTCTCCTTGTGGACGAGGCTGATGGCCTGGAATGATACGGATTTGTAGAGGTGATCCACAAACTGCGAATGAAATATCCTGCTGATTCTGATGTCGGAAATTTTTGCCTCTACAAGTTTTTTCCCGGTCCCTGGATCGATGTTCTTCGGGTTCTCATTAATCCGTGCCATCAACTCGCCGCAGGTCTCGACGCCCTTGATATCGACGGGAAAAGTGGCGCCGTTGCTGAGTTTCAGCACCATAATTGCGGGGATGTCTTCATCTTCGGCAGGTTTTTTTAGCCCGGGCTTTTCTTTCTTTTGGTCCGGAGAGGCGGTGAGTTTTTTGATGGGAGTGTTTTCGGAAAGGCCTAATACGTACACGCCCATGCGGACGCGTAGGTCTTCATCGGACGGGATCATCGCCAATTCACCCGCCGCTTTGCTTGCCTCACCGTCCTCAATCCGCAGAAACGAATCACCTTGCGTATGATCTATGATGAGCAACTGGCGATGGACGTTGA
>CAYUYD010000296.1:0-3246 GCA_964449105.1 uncultured Planctomycetaceae bacterium
CGGATGACACGATCAACATCAATCCATGAACTTACACACAATTAGTTACACCACTAACCTGATGTAAAAACTTGACATCGGCTGCGGGGCGGTTATACTTACCGGGCTGTGTCGTGGGCGACGAGGAGCAATAAGCAACTCGTCGCCCCGCTGCGAACCCACCGGCCTTGGGCTCTCCTGCCGACCGGAGGGGTGGATAGACAAACGAACCGGATTTAGAAGGAATTATCGGCGTGGCAAAAACCAAAAAAACATCCGCCGGTCGTCTGCGGACCATCACCCGCCCCGGAAAAAAGCGTGCCGGAACCGGCAAGTCCACCGCAAAGGCAACCAAAAAAACCGTGCGAAAAGCCGCAGCCAAGGCCCCCAGACCAAAGAAGGTCGAACCGCCGATCATGAAAAGCCTCCTCAATAAAAAACACCTTGATGAGTTTCGTGAGATGCTGCTCCAAAAACGCAAGACGCTGGTGGGCGACATGAACGGAATGGAGGAAAGCACCGCCAATCAGCAGAACAGCGGAAACCTCTCCAGCATGCCGACGCACATGGCGGACGTGGGAACCGATAATTTCGAGCACGAGTTCACCCTCGGCCTGATCGAAAGCGAACAGGCGCTGCTGAGCGAGATAAACCAGGCCTTACACAGGATCGAGGCGGGGACTTACGGCATCTGTCTGGGAACGGGTCAGCGAATCCCCATTGCCAGGCTCCGCGCCAAGCCGTGGGCAAAGTACACGGTCAAATTTACCCGCATGCTCGAGCAAGGACAGGTCAGTGCGCCGGAAGTAGATGAAGTAGAGGAAGCAGAGTCCGAAACCGCCCCGGAAGACAACTAAAACCGCGCGGACTTGATCGACCGGGTCGAAATTATCAGCATCGGGGATACCCCACTCTTGACCAAGGCGAACTGCAGAATGGAGCAAACCTCTCATGCGAGAACGCCGGCCTGTAAATCCGTCCTGGCGATAACTGTTTTTATCGCAATTGCGACGATGGGTCTGGCGGCGGACCTGGCCAGCAAGCACTACGCCTTCAGCACGCTGATGAACCGGCCAGATCAATCGGCAACGGTCATTGACGGGTTCCTGAAACTCAGCTTATCGACCAATCCGGGGATCGTTTTCGGGATTCGCGCGCCGGCGTGGGCCGTACTGTCGGCGACGGCGATAGCGACCGTGGCGGTGATTGTACTTTTCGCAACGTCCCCCCCGTCGGGGCGGATGCTCCATGCCTCGCTGGCGATGGTCCTTTCCGGTGCACTGGGCAACGCATACGACAGAATCTTTGGCCGGGTAATCTTCCCCGGCGACATGGTCCCGCGCGTCGGACAGGTCCGCGACTTCATCGACATCTACGTAATCAGATACCCCGTCTTCAATGTTGCGGATATTCTGCTGGTCGTCGGCGTGGGGCTGATCCTTCTGGAATCGATACGGGACATGTCCCGCCACCGACGGAATAAATAGCGACCAGCGGTCAGCCATACGAGCCGCGACCGCAAGGGAGCGGATAATTCAGCAAGCCGCGACCGCAAGGGAGCCCCGTTGGGTGAAGCGGGCAATCCAGCGAGCACACCGACTTGACGCAAACTTGCTTGTCCCCGAAGGATGGGAAAACACCGCCTGCCGAAATCAAAGCGTGCCGGTTCGTGCCGAAGGCAAAAACCGTAAATCCTTGGCGGGCAAGCAGTTGCGATTTTCGGGGTCATTTTTACGTCCATTTTCAAATTTCGCCCTTGCCTATGGGAATCTCCGTGCGGCGGGTCTCCCGACCCGCCGCCAGACCCAGACGCGATGGGTCGGAAGACCCACCGCGCAAAATGCACGTTTAAGCGCAGGAATGTGAACGAAAAAGTGTTCAAAGGGTCTGTGCCCAACGATTCCCAGAGGATGGGATTTCGTGCCACCCCCAAGCGCAGCGGAGCGAAGCTTGGGGGTGTTGTAATCCGCACCCCCAAGCAAACAACGCTTGGGGGTGGCACGAATTATCATCCCTTTGGGAAGGCCACCGGTCGAACGGACTCGCCTCTATCCCTTCGCCATCCGTCGTTTTATTTTGCAGCCGCAACCGCCGACGATACAATGCCGCCATGTTCGCTTCGGGGAAAATTCCAGGCCGTAAGGCCCCGGCTGAACAGCCGGGCGGCAAACTGTACGGAATTAGGGCATCCCGCCCCCAAGGGACGTTCCGCCCGCAAACTGCCCAGCCGATACTGACACGGCGACAATCTTATGGTGTCCCCCGATAACCCCCGATAGCCCGATAGCTGCTCTCACATGCTCAAAGTGGGTCGCTTCATTCTGATTGCCGTTATTGCCGCAGGCGTCATTAGCCTGATCGGGCGTATCTTCTTTGACTTTGACCTACCGCCGGACGATGACCCATACGACCTTTGGCGGGGCTTGGGAGTATGGGCTACGGCCATCCTGATTGCCGTCTTCGACCTGCTGCGGTCCCGTAGCCGGGGTTAAGGGGACAAGACGTATTATCTCTATTGACTGAGCTCGTAGGCCGCGTCGAGCCCGCCAAAGGCGGATAAACTCCGCGATGACGCGCCTTAATAAAAGGTGCGTCATCGGCCCAAAGGGCCTCGACGCAGCCTACAACTTCATAGTGGCACATCCCCGGAAGATCGGTACAATGTCCCGATACTCAATCCAACATCAGGACTAAAACGGAAAGGTTACCGAAAAGTGGCTGAAGAATTTTTCACACGCGAGTTCGGCAACGGCCTGACGCTCGTAGCCCAGCGGATGTCGGGAGTTTCGTCGGCGGCGGTAACGATTGCCCTGCCGGCGGGTTCGGCGTACGATCCGCCCGGCAGCGAAGGCGCTGCATCGACGGGGGCGTCCTGGCTGCTTCGGGGAGCGGGCGACCGCAACACGCGCCAAATCAACGACGTGCTGGATTCGCTAGGCTGCCAGCACAACGAAGCCGCCCACAGCAAGCACCTGCTGGTTTCGACCGCTCAATTGGGAAGGAACCTGCCGAAAATCCTGGAAGTCTATGCCGACATCCTCCGCCGGCCTCGCCTGGCCGATGAGACGTTCGGGCCTTGTCGGGACCTTGTCGCCCAGGCCCTCGACGGCCTGGAAGACGAGCCGATGCGCAACTGCCACGTGCTCGTCCATGAAAAATTCTATCCGTCGCCGCTCGGAAGGAACCCGCTGGGAACGAAAAAATCCCTTTCCGGCCTGAAAAGCGGGCCGTTGTGGTCGCACCTGAAAAAACACCTCACGCCGAGCG
>CAYUYD010000297.1:0-3201 GCA_964449105.1 uncultured Planctomycetaceae bacterium
TATTTTAAAATCCAGTAATCCAGTAATCCCTAAAATCCTGCTATCTTTGTTTCCGGAAATTGAAAATTGGAAATTGAAAATTGGAAATTAGAACGCATTCCCTTGCGTGAGAACACCACCGGCCAGGGGCTGATCCTGACTACGCTGGCCTTGATATCTATTGGCGTGGTGATGGTCTTCAGCACAGCCGGCGCGCAGGGGGGGGCATCGGTCTGGTATGAGCGGACGTCTGTCCGCCAGGTGATATTCGCCATTGCGGCAATGGCGGTGCTTTGTCTGCTCTGGCGGGTGGATTATCGCCGATTGGGCGGTCGGCGATGGCTGTCTCCGGCGGTGGTGCTGTTTGTCCTGGCGCTGTGTGCGGCAGCAGCAGTGTTTATTCCCGGAATTGGTCGTGGTGTTGGCGGCGATTTGCGATGGATACGCCGCGGCCCAATTGGGTTTCAACCGTCGGAGGTGCTGAAAATCGCCCTGCTGATAATCCTGGCGGTCTTTCTTGACCGGACCGACGCGGCGGTGCGGAGTTTCGGGCGGACCTTTGTTCCGGCGGTGGTTCTGATAGGCGTCTCCGTCGGATTGGTGGTTACTCAGGATTTCGGCACCGCTGCGATTATCGGCTTTACCTCGGCGGTTGTCCTGCTGGCGGGCGGGGTGAGGTGGTATTACCTTGCGGGGCTTGTGCCGTTCGGCGCGGGGGCGTTTTATCGGTTTGTGGTCAGCGTCCCGCACCGCTGGGCGCGGATTGAAGCGATGCTGCATCCGACCGATATGGCCAATCCGGCCACTTTCCAGCCGAGACAGGCGCTGATCGCCGTCGGCAGCGGGGCGGACCCGGCTGGACTGGGCGCGGGAGTCGCAAAGTATGGATACCTTCCGGAGGGTCAGACCGACTTCATCTTCGCCAATATCTGCAACGAACTCGGAATGCTCGGCGCGATTCTCGTAATCGGCCTGCTGCTGGTCTGGTTGTGTCTGGCCTGCAGGGCGGCGATCCGTGCGCCGGACCGATTCGGGGCGCTGCTGGCGGGGGGGCTGGGGTTTCTGATTGCCTTTCAGGCGGCGCTGCACATCGCTATTAACATCCCGCCGGCCCCGCCGACCGGAGTATCGCTTCCGTTCATCTCCGCCGGTGGGAGTTCCCTGATTTTAATGTCGGTGGCGACGGCTTTAATCGTATCTGTCAGTTCGCGGAGGTGTAATGCCGGAAGGCAAATGATAAATGAAAAATGATAAATGATAAATGAAAAATACTGCGTATCGTAAATCGTAATTCGTTACCAGTTACCAATTACGAATTACCAATTACGAATTACCAATTTTCGCATTTTTCATTGGTATGCCATGAACAAGCCCATATACATCTTCGCCGGTGGTGGAACGGGCGGGCATTTGTTTCCCGCCCTGGCGGTGGCGGAGGAATTGACCCGCCTCCAGCCTGGCTGCCGGATCGTCTTTGCCTGTTCCGACAGGGACATCGACCGGCGCGTGCTGTCGGCGACGCCGTACGCCTTCGTCGTCCAGCCGATTCATTCGATGCCGAGGGGTCTGCGAGGCTGGCGGGATTTCACCCATGCTTACCTGGCGGGACGGCGACTGGCGAATACTCTGCTTGGCGACCTTCGACCTGCGGCGGTATTCGGTCTGGGCGCATTCGCCGCCGTTCCCGTTACGCAGGCTGCGGCGCATGCCGGCGTGCGAACTGCCCTGATGAGCATCGACGCGACGTCGGGACTGGCGAACCGGCGCCTCGCGCGGAAAGTAGATGTCATCTTCACCCAGTTCGAGCAGACGTCCGACGCCTTCGGACAATCCGCCGTCAAGGTCGAAACGGTCGGTTGTCCGGTTCGTCCGGGGCTGATTTCAGGCGATGTTGAGCGGGCAAGGAAGGTCTTCGGCATCAGACCGGACCGAAAAACACTGCTGATAATGGCGGGGAGTTTGGGCGCTGAATCCATCAACCAGGCTGTGGCGGAAATCGGGCCCGACCTGGACGAATTGGCGGACGAATGGCAGGTTCTTCACGTATCAGGCCCGGGCAAGTTCGAGCAGGTCGCACGGGCCGATAATGGGGCGATTCATCGCAGCGTTGTGGAGTTCTGCGAGCGGATGGACCTGGCCTACTCGGCTGCGGATTTAGTGCTTTGCCGGTCAGGGGCTGCCACGGTGGGCGAACTGTCTGCGGTCGCCGTCCCTGCGGTGCTGATGCCGTATCCTTATCACCGCGATCGCCAGCAGGTCCGCAACGCCGCCGAAATGGTTTCCGCAGGTGCAGCCGTGCTTGTCGATGACGCCGTCGATCCCGCCCGCAATGCCGATTCGCTCCGGGCGTCGCTGCTGGAGATTATGCGCCGGAATGAGCGGCTGGATGCTATGCGGGCGTCGGCAAAGGGGTTATCCCGCCCGGGCGCTGCCGAACAAATCGCCCGTTGGTTGAGTCGGACATGTTAGAAGCATGATTTGAGCACGTCATTGCGACATTTGACAGATAGGAGCGAAAAGTAATATCATGTCCGAACCGATGATAAATCAACCTGGGATATCCGCCGAGGTTATCCGCAAAAACTCCGTCTGGCTGGGCAGGCGCGTGCACCTGATTGGCGCCGGCGGCGTGGGTATGCGCGCGTTGGGGCAGTTGCTGATGATGCACGGCGCCGTTGTCAGCGGTTCCGACAGCGAGTCTTCCGCTGCGTTGGACGACCTTACCGCACACGGCGCCGAGGTGGCGGTAGGTCAGCGAGCCGAGAACATCCCGCCGGAGTGCGACATGGTTGTGTATTCGGCGGCGATACATCAGGCCAATCCTGAACTGCTGGCTGCCCGGCAGGCAGGGTGCGAAGTGATGAAGTACAGCCGGATGCTCGGGCGTTTGATGAACGACCGTGAAGGCGTCGCCATAGCAGGCACGCACGGCAAGAGCACCACCACCGCCATGGTCGCCTATGCCCTGACGTCAGCGGGGAAAAGCCCCTCCTTCGTGGTCGGCGCGACTTGTGACCAACTTGGCGGGCCAAGCGGGATCGGGCATGGCAGGCATTTCGTGATTGAGGCGTGCGAATTCGACCGCTCCTTCCTCGACCTGTCGCCGACGCTGGCGGCTATTCTGAACATCGAAGAGGACCACCTGGACTGTTACGAGGATCTCGACGCGATCATTGAGGCGTTCCGCGCCTTTGCGGCGAAGGTTCCGCCCCACGGCCTGCT
>CAYUYD010000298.1:0-3175 GCA_964449105.1 uncultured Planctomycetaceae bacterium
GGGTCAGGTCGTCTCGCGTCGGACCAAGCCCGCCGGTGATGATGACCAGGCCGGTCTCTTCGGCGGCGCGGGCGATGGCGTCGGTAATTCGACCCAAATCGTCGCCGACGGTTACGTGCCTGACGGCGACGATGCCATACTCAACCAGTCGGCGGGAAAGGTAAGCGCTGTTGGTATCGACGCTTGCCCCGCCGATGAGTTCATCTCCGATAGCGATAATAACGGCCTGCATGGTGCGTCTATATTAGAAGCAAATCCGAAATCCTAATATAAAAATCCGACGCCGAAGGCGCCCCGAAGGGCAACAAATTTAAAATCCGAAATTCAAATCTTCAAAACAATCTCACCGAAACCTGCTGGAGGGGGCGTTTGGAGAATTCGAATTTTGGTCATTCGATATTGTTGCCCTTTGGGGCGCCTTCGGCGTCGAGTTTCGTGCTTCGGATTTCGGATTTGGGCGCAGCTGGTTATTTCATATGTTCGGGCACGAGCGGTTCGGCAAGGGCGAATCGCTCCCAGCTCATTGAACCGCACTTCGGGCACAGTCCGGTCTTAGGAATCAGTCCGTGCGCCGGGGAGTAGCCGCAGTAATGGCAGTTAATAAACACCCGCTTCGGTCTGGAAGCCGAAGGTGGAACGCGGAAATAATTGTTACAGGCGGAATCCGTCAGCCGCGAAAAATGCGGCCCCCCCGACTGCCTTTTACGTCCGGTCAACCGATTTCGGGTCTTGGTGCTGTTAGTGCTTGTGCGTCTCATTTTGGCCACCTTCCCAGCCGATACCGCCTTGCAACCTTTGGGGATCGACCCGCTATTATGTTAGACGTTTCCGGGGGCAAATAGTTTCGGACAAATCGGCGATTTTAGCAGTTTAGTCCTTACCCTTTGTCCCGCAAGGCCTTATGACCGCTCTTGCCGTAAAAAAACTATGCCCGAATCTGTCCTGTTGGGGTCTTTCATGCCCGCAAAACTGCGCGTATAATATCCGGGCAATGAATTACCTGCGAAAATGTGTCTGTCTGGTTTTTCTGGTCGGCGTAATGGCAGGGTGCGATGTTGTCGCACCTGTCTATAGCCCAAGCATCGGAGGCTATCTTGGCGCGAACATTACCCCCAAGGACACATGGGTTGCTCGGGGCGATCTGGCTAATCCCGCTTCCGCCGTTGATCAGGACCTGTCCACAGCCGCTATCAGCGGCTATCAGTACAAGGAGGCCGAACTGATCATAGACCTGAAGAAGGTCTGCCTCTTTCAGACCGTTATCATCGAGCACGGCGCCGCCGTGGGCGGGCACTGCCGGAGTGTCGATATATCCACCAGCGTGGACGGTAAGATTTTCAATAATAAATACATCACGCCTGGAACCAGGCGTGTTACGATCGCCTCTCTGCCCGCCCCGACGCTTGCACGTTATGTCCGCATCAAGGCTTCCAGGCCCGGCAGCAACCGGTGGGTAATAGCAGAGGTTTATCTGCAGTAGGGATTAGGGACTTGGGATTAGGGACCAGGCAACAAAAGGAAGGCATCAGGCACTTGGCATTTGGCATTGGTGGAGTGTTGGCTGTTTCACAACTCGTCGCTATATTATGAGGTTTTGCTGAACGCCGGATCAAAACAGCAACAACCACAATGAACCTTGTGCCACAAATGCCGAATGCCGAATGCCAAATGCCTTTTGTGAATCCGCAATCTCCAATTTGCAAACGTCGCAAACTCCGGTTGATAAACCCTCACAGCGCGCTTTCAACGATCACCATGCCGGAGATTATCCGGAAGATGACGTTTTCCCGGCGCGGACTGTTCATGCCGCTGAACCTGGCGATTTGCGCGGCGGTCGTTCCCGACGGGTGGGACGTCGAGATCGTCGATGAGAACATCACCGACTCGCCGCACAAAGCCGCTGCCGACGTTGACGCCGTCGGTATCGGGGCGATGACCACCCAGGCCCGACGGGCGTACGAAATAGCCGACCAGTACCGCTGTTTGGGTGTTCCGGTGATCCTGGGCGGGATTCACCCGTCCGCCCTTCCGGACGAGGCGCTCCAGCACGCACAAATCGTCTGCCGGGGCGACGCCGAGGCCACGCTGCCAAGGGCGCTGCGCGACCTGGACGCCGGGGTAGCCAAGCCGCTTTACGACTGGACCGAAGCGCCCGATACGCCCATCGCCACCCCGCGAAAGGACCTGCTGGACCCGGCTGAATATCTCGTCTTCAACCCCATCCAGACGACCAGAGGATGCCCGCATTCGTGCACTTTCTGCACCACGCCGGCAATCTTCGGAAAAAGATTCCGACAGCGGGAAATCGCCGACATCGTCGATGAAATGGCAGAGGCATATGAGCGATTTCGCAGCCGGGTCTTCATCTTCTCGGACGACAACGTCGCCGGAAACCACGCATGGGCGATGGAATTGTTCGAGAAACTCAAACCTATGAAGATTCGCTGGGCCAGTCAGTGCGACATCCTCATAGCCAACAATGACCGCCTGCTTGCGGCCATGCGGGACAGCGGGTGCATCGGGCTTATCCTGGGCCTGGAAAGCCCTAAAAACGAAACACTCGCCGAGTCCGGAAAACGCTACGCAAAGGCGGAGACCTATATCGAGCGGATAAAGAAGATTCAGTCTTACGGAATCAGCATCTGGGGTTCGTTCATCTTCGGTTTCGACAGCGACGATTGGCGCGATTGTGCCGCAGCGGTCCGCTTCGCCCAGCGGGCCGACCTGTGCATGAGTTGCTATCCGATCCTGACGCCTTATCCGGGAACGGCTGTCTTCGAGCAGTTCCGCCGCGAGGGTCGGCTGCTGACTACCGACTGGGACAAATACAACGGCGCGACGGTGGTTTTTCGACCGGCGAAGATGACAATCGAGCAGCTCCGCCACGCACAGATGTCAGCCTTCCACGAGTTCTACGCCCCGCGCAGCGCGATAAAGCGGCTTAAGGCCTGGCCGTTGAAGAAGAATTCCTATCTGGCCAACTTTGCTATTTATCGCGGGCTGACGTATTACTACGGCAAGAAAGGCCGGCCGCTGCCGAGATTCTCCGACTTCGCAGAGACCGACGCCGATAGACGCATCGCCCGAAGTCTGGGTGAAAAGAATTAGCAGGGATGCAGGGGATTCAGGAGATGAAAAAAGAATTAAATTTATTTTCTTATCCCCTGCATCCCCT
>CAYUYD010000299.1:0-1609 GCA_964449105.1 uncultured Planctomycetaceae bacterium
GATCCTGGGCGTGTCCTCCGGTTTCATTTGTCTGATTTGCATTTTTGCTCCCTGTCGCAGACAAACAGATTTCCGTTGTTGCCGGTTTTTCAAATTGCCGGCATGACCTTCCCTCCGCAGACGGGCAGATACGCGCCGGTAATGAAGGCCGCCAGGTCCGAGGCAAGAAACGCGACTGCGTTGGCAATATCCTGATCTTCGCCGCGGCGTCTGAGCGGGACCTTTGCCTCGTATTTGCCGTCCCGCTCGGTACCGGCCTGGCGGTGCCTGTCGCTGATCATCCAGCCGGGGGCAACCTGATTGACGGTAATTTGATATTCGCCGACCTCCTTTGCCAGGACGCGCAGCACGCCGTCCATTCCGCGCTTGCCGGAGACGTATGCCGACTGGTTGGGATCGTTCTCCATGGCGCACTCGGTGTTTATACCGATGACCCGCCCCCATCGCTTCTTTATCATGGCCGGCACAAATGCCTTAATCATCAGCACATTATGCAGAACGCAGGATCGGTACTGACTTTCGTAGTCCTCGATGGCTTGCTCCAGGATGGGCTTCCAGTCATAGAAGATAACCGCATTGTTGACGATAATGTCCGGCTCGCCCAGGTTATCAGCCACCGCCCGCTGCATCCGCGTTACCGAGTCGGCATCGGTTACGTCGGCCTGTACCACGCAGCCATTGACGCCCATCGCCTTGATTTCGGCAAGGAGTTCATCGGCCTGATGCTGGTTGCGATGGTAATGGATGGCTACGTCCGCGCCGCACCGGGCAAGCGTACGGGTCATAACGCGACCAAGTTGACCGGATGCCCCGGTCACCAGGGCTGTCCTTCCTGAAAGATCGATCTTCATGTCTGACTGACTCCTCATTCGTTGTTCGCAAGCTGCATGGAATAGTGAATTGTCCTTGCAAGTTCCTCAAAGCCGTTTTTTTCGTACACTCGTCGGGCGGCCTGGTCGTGAAGCAGCGTGCTGACGCGTGCTATCTTCACTCCCTCCCCGCCGAAGTGATCCAGCACCCACCTGTTCATGGCCGATCCTATGCCCCGCCCCTGATAATGCGGGTCAACCGCGTTATTACTCACGTGGCCGACCTTGTCCTCGTTGTCAATCGTGAATGCGGCGTATCCGACCACGCTGCCGTCCTCGACAGCGACAATGACATTGTTAGGATGTTCTCGGCAGAACGACTGCATGTCATCGACCTTTCTTCGCCTCCAGTCCTTGCTGCCTATGAGGCCGTAGCGGTCTTCCAGGAGTTTATACAAGGTGTTATCATTCCAGGCCGACTCGTTGATAGCGGCGATCCTGGGTGAGTCTTCCGGTTTCATTTTTCTGATTTGCATTGCTGCTCCCATTTTCGTCGGCAAATCGCAGGGTGGGCCAACTGGCTGGAAAGCCTTACGAGGTGTTTTCCTTGCCTGCCTTTGCTTCTTCGCGCAGTTTCCTTGCCCATTCGAGGTAGGCGGCGATGTGCTTTTCGTAGCCTCGGTCGGTCGGTGTGTAATAATCCTTGTCCACGCCGAGGTAGTCCTGGTCGGGGCTGATGCCGCCTTCGTATTTGTGGCTGTACTGGTATCCCTCCGAGTGGCCGTAGAGTTCCTTCATCT
>CAYUYD010000299.1:1619-3167 GCA_964449105.1 uncultured Planctomycetaceae bacterium
GGTACGGCACAGGAATGGTGCGATTTTCCTTCACGTCGCTCATTGCCGACCATATGGCCATGGCCGACGCGTTGGATTTCGGCGCGCAGGCCATGTAAATCGCAGCCTGCGCGAGCGTGAGTTGGCATTCCGGCAGACCGATGCGATCGGTTATATCGAACGCAGCCGCCGCTACGGAGATAGCCCTGGGGTCGGCGTTTCCGATATCCTCGCTGGCAAGGATGGCGATCCGCCGGGCGATGAAGCGGGGGTCCTCGCCAGCCACAATCATCTTTGCGAGCCAATAGGCCGTCGCGTCCGGGTCGCTGCCTCGCATGGACTTTATCAGCGCGCTGGCGGCGTCGTAATGCTCATCCCCCGCCCGGTCGTAACGTATAGCCTTTTGCTGGATGGATTCCTGTGCAGTGTGCAGGTCGAAGATGATTTCTGGCGTAGGGCGGGCAGGCTCGCCCGCGTTTCCTTCGCAGGGACGGCAAGACGTGGGCAAGCCTGCCCGCCCTACCAACTGGCTGAGAACGCCGATTTCCAGGGCGGTCAGCGCCCGGCGGGCGTCGCCGTCGCTTATCTTCGCTATGTGCGCCAGTGCGTCGTCATCGGCGCGGACGGGATATTTTCCCAGCCCCCGCTCCTTATCGGCCAATGCCCGCCGGCACAGGTCGATTATGTCCTGCTCTGTAAGAAGGCTGAATCGAAAGATCGTCGAGCGGCTCAGAAGCGGAGAGTTTATGACGAAGAACGGGTTTTCCGTGGTGGCTCCGATAAGGATAATGACGCCGCTTTCGACATCTTTTAGCAGCACGTCCTGCTGGGCGCGGTTGAAGCGGTGCAGTTCGTCGATGAACACGACGGTCCGTTTTCCGGTCGATGCCAGAATCGCCCTGGCCTCTTTGGAGATTTGCCTTACCATAGCGACCGATGTGCTTGCGGCGTCCATGCCGTGGAAAGCGCAGTCGATCTGCCGGGCGATGACGTAGGCCAGTGTCGTCTTTCCGGTCCCCGGCGGGCCGTGGAAAATCAAGCTGGTCAGCCGACCGGCAGAGAGCATCCGCCGCAGGAGTTTGCCCGGCGCGAGGAATTCGTCCTGCCCGACGATCTCATCTATGGTCAACGGTCGCATCCGCACCGCCAACGGGGCGTTGCGGGCGATGGCTTCATCTTCGGATGATTTGAAAAGGTCCGTCATTCGGATTCTGACTCCGCAGATGTCTCTATCTTACTGCTCCATCCGCCCGCCGACAAGACGCTCGGCTTGCCTGACAAAATGTGCCACAGAGACACAGAGGACACAGATAATAAATAAAATCGGGAAAAAATTTTTCTTTTTGTTCCTTTCATTTTTTCACCTCTGTGTTCTCTGTGTCTATGTGGCGTAATTTTTTTCTGTTAGAGGCTCTTCCCGACAGTTACAAATTCGTCATGTCCGCATTGTTGTACACACTGGGAGCCTTCGGGCTGATACTGATTTTGGCTCGGCTTAAGGCGCCGCTGTCGTTGGCGATATTTGCCGGGGCGGTGGCCATAGGCGCCTTGTTCGGTATGGGGCCGATG
>CAYUYD010000300.1:0-3164 GCA_964449105.1 uncultured Planctomycetaceae bacterium
TAGCGGGATTACAGGGATTTTAAGATTACAGGATAAAAAAAAGAAAAAAAGAAATCCCTATAATCCTGTAATCCCCATAATCACGCTATTCTGTCCGTTTTTTTATTACTGTTCAATCTTTTTTGCAATCAACTTAGGTTGTGTAGTAAAGTAAGACAGACGAAGAAAGCGAATTCACGAAATACCAGGTGCCTATGCCGGAAGAACCATCCAACAAGCCTCCCGAAAAAAGACCCATCGCACCCGTGCGCTTCGGGCGCAACATGATGTGGTGGGTGGTTTTCGGCCTGATAGCGGTCCTGCTGATGAGTTATTTCATGCAGGGTCTCGACCAGCGCGTCGAACGGTCGCAGGGTGAATTCTGGGGCTTTGCGGAGCGGGATCAGGTCAAAACGCTCCTCATCAAGACCAAGGATGGGCGCCTCGAAGGCGAATTGACGCCCGACATCAAGGGACTGGCCAAGGACGAACCGACTCGCTTTTATGTAATCGTGGACTTCGATGCCGACAAGGAGTTCCTGCCAAAATTGTACACCGTTTTCAAGGGCAAGCGGGCGAATCCGAAAATCGCCCCGCCGCCGAGTTGGTTCACGCGGGCTTTGCCCTACATCGTCCTGTACGGCGGGCTGCTGCTGCTGTTCTGGTTCTTCCTGTTCAGGCGGATCGGACAGATGGGAGGCGGAGCCGGGTTCCTCGGACAGTTCGGTCGAAGCAAACACCGCCTGACAACCAAGGAGCATACTAACGTCAACTTCAACGACGTCGCCGGAATCGACGAGGCCAAGGAAGAAGTAGCCGAGATAATCGAGTTCCTCAAGAACCCCAAGAAGTTCCGGCGACTCGGCGGGCGGATACCGCGCGGGATGCTGCTTGTCGGCGAACCGGGCTGCGGAAAGACGCTTCTGGCCAAGGCCATTGCCGGCGAAGCGGACGTTCCGTTCTTCTCGATCTCCGGGTCGGACTTTGTGGAAATGTTCGTCGGCGTGGGGGCGTCGCGGGTCCGCGACCTGTTCCGCCAGGCGAAGGAATCGGCCCCGTGCATCATCTTCCTGGACGAGATCGACGCCGTCGGGCGACGCCGCGGCGCCGGCTTCAACGGCGGGGGGCACGACGAACGCGAACAGACGCTCAACGCCATCCTCGTGGAAATGGACGGCTTCGAGACCAACGACCAGGTAATCGTCATTGCAGCCACCAACCGGATGGACGTTTTGGACCCCGCCCTGACTCGACCGGGGCGGTTCGACCGTCAGATTCAGGTTCCCCTTCCGGACATCAAGGGCAGAGCCGAGATACTCAGGATTTACGCCGCCAAGGTCGAGTGCGGCCCGGACGTTGACCTGTATCGCCTGGCGCGCGGAACGCCCATGTTCAGCGGGGCGGACCTGGAGGCGATGATTAACGAAGCCGCCATCGCCGCGACAATGGCGAACAAGGATTCCGTCGAGCAGGCGGATATGGAGGAGGCGCGCGACAAGGTCCGATGGGGAAGGGCGCGAAAGAGCCGGGCAATCGACGAACGCGAGAAGAAGATGACGGCCTACCACGAAGCGGGACACGCGCTCGTCCAGGTCCTCACGCCCGACGCCGACCCCCTTCACAAGGTCTCGATTATCCCGCGCGGGCAGATGGGCGGAGGAACGTTCTCGCTACCGGAAAAGGACCGCTATATGTTCACCCGGCGATGGTGCGAGGCCTTTATCCGCGTGGCGGTTGCAGGCCGAATCGCCGAGGAGATGTTCTGCGGCGACATCGACAGCGGAGCCGCAGCCGATATCGCTCAGGCGACCGAACTGTCGCGAAAAATGATCCTTGAATGGGGCATGAGCCAAAAACTCTCTTTCATCCGATACACGCCTGATCCGCAGAGGACGATGATGTTCGACGTCGGCGGAAAGGACTACTCCGAAAAAACCGCCGAGGTAATCGACGAAGAGATCAGAGTCATCATGGAATCTGCCTATGCCGACGCCGGCGAAATGCTCCAGACAAATCGCGATAAGGTCAACCAAATCGCCGAGGCGCTGCTGAACTACGAGACGCTGGACGTTTCGGACGTCAAAAAGATCATCGCCGGCGAGCGGCTGGACAAACCTTCCATCAACGAACTGCTTGAGGCCGAAGCCGCCCAAACCGCCCCCGCCTCCAAACCGCCCCCGCTGTCGAAGACCGGCCGAGCGCCCGAAGCCGGGGTAATCCCCGAACCGGGATAATCTCATTGAAAGTCCTGCGCTGCAAAACTCCAAGCCCAGCCATTGCAATGGCTGGGCTTCGTTCTAAAATCTCATTATGTCCGCGACATTGGACGACATCCTGAATTCGCACCGAACGGGCCGGGCGGTGGTGATGGGCATCCTGAACGTTACGCCGGACAGTTTCTCCGACGGCGGGCGGTTTCTCGATGCGGACGCAGCCATCGCCCAGGCGAACAACGCTTCCATCACTACCGGCAATCCAGCCAGCCATTGGGACAGGCGTTGTTTTAACTTTTCTTGATCCTTATGATCGAGTTTTCCCCTGGCGACGACCTGCCCGTCCAGATTGCGGAACGTTACGTTGCTGAACTTATAGTGGACGTCCATTCCGCTGGATGCTACATTCTCATACTGTTTTTTCATGGCTGTCTCCTTTCGGAGTCTTTCGAGGTTGAAAAAACTTTTCCCGAAAGAATAGGTTATCGGAGGCAGCCTTTCATGGGATTACGACTGAAGAAAGGACACGACGTGAACGAGCAAAGAGATTACTCGGAAGTAAAGGATTCCGTATTGCGCTGGTTGCGCACGGTGGAATATCGAGGTGACGGTTGCGTTGGTCGTTGGAAATATAATGCCGGCATGTACAGGGACTGGGCTGTAGAGGCCTCGGTTGTGGCCGTGATGCTGATGGAAAGCACGGGCCAACTTTCCCAACTGGAGGATGCGACAAAACAGGGGATCATTCGCAAAATCCAGTCTTGGCAGGACGCCGAGACCGGGCTGTTCATTGACCCACTCATCAGTGAACAGGACAAGGTTTCCGCGCACCACACGTGGGAGCACATCTGGCTGCACCACACGGGCTGTTGCAGGAAGGCCCTGGCCTGTCTCGGCGCTTCGCCTGCCCACCCGCCGCCGAAAAAGGCGTTTTATGGACTGACGGAGGATTTGGTCGAGCAATGCGTCCTG
>CAYUYD010000301.1:0-3113 GCA_964449105.1 uncultured Planctomycetaceae bacterium
GGGACGATTTGACCGCCGGTCTGGTAGGTTATCCCTGCTGGGGCCTTGCCGGATATGAACCTGACAGCGCGTTTGAATTGATGCGGAATATCCTGCTGTACGCTCACGCAGCCAGCCTTGCCAAAAAAACGACTGCGCAGTAAGCGTTTTCTGGCCTTCTACGACTACGGCGTATGTGTGTCGTCGGGGGAGGCGGTTTTGTCCGGCTGGGTTGAGAGCATTACGGTAAAGGTCGTTCCCTCGCCGGGAGTGCTATCGACCCGGATTTCCCCGCCGTGCTCATCAATAATTTTCTTCGCTACCGTCAGTCCCAGGCCGGTTCCTTTCTGCCCCTTGGTGGAGTGGAAGACGTCGAAAATCCGGTCGATCTGGTCCGGTTCGATACCGATGCCGTTGTCGGCGATGTGAACGATTACCTGGCGGTTCATGGAGTCGAATTCGCCGGAGACGGTGATTACGCCGGTGTTATTGCTGACGGCATCGAGGGCGTTGGCCAGGAGGTTCAGTATCGCCTGGTGCAGCCCGGCAGAGTCAGCCGGTATCTCCGGCAGGTTGTTCAGGTCTGTTATCATCGCTGCGCCCTGTTCATCGGCACGAGGCGTCAGCAGGTCGATACACTCATTAATGAGGTGATTTATATTGACAGACTCGCGCAGCGGCTGTTTCGGTCTGGAAAACGCCAACATGTTAAGAATGACGGCATTTATTCGGTCCAGGCTGCGGCGGATGATGGGCCAGACATCGCTGACCTTGTTGGTATTACCCTTGGCGATGGCCTTCTCCACAATGTCGGTCCCGCCGAGAAGCCCCTGTAAGATGTTTTTGATGTGATGACTGAGGAAAGCGACGGTCTCGCCGATAGCAGCCAGACGTTCGCTTTTGACAGCGGCCTCATAAAGCCTGGCGTTTTCCGCTGCCAGACCTGCCTGATAACCGACGGCGGTCAACAATCTCAGCTGTTCCGTCGAATAAATGTGATCCGAAACGCTGCAATCGACGTGGATGACTCCGATAATCCTGTCTCGCCCTTTTATCGGTGCGCAAATGGCCGAGCGTATTGCGTATTCATGCACGCTCTTACCTGGGCCGAAACGCTTGTCCCGCATGGCGTTAGACGATAAAACGCCGACCTGTTTGGTGAGGACTTCATTGATAATGGTTCGGCTTATGGGCATGGGGCTTCCGGGCGTGAGTAGTTCTATCGGCGAGTCATCCTCTTTACCGAGAGCCTTTATTCCGTTGCGGTATCTCGCCGCCTTGGGGATAAGCCGACCGTCCTCTCCGACCAGAAGGACAAATGCGTGATCGGCAGGGACGATCTTGAAGACTACATTCACTGTGCGCTGCAACAGTGTGTCCAGGTCAAGGATGGACGTCAGTTCCGTAGTAAGGTCGTAGAGGATGCGAAGGTTTCCGATGGCCTCAGCGCCGGCTTCGGGCGTAGGGATGATTACCGAATCGTCATTGGCTGGAACAGTCGCCACAATGGCGGCGTCTATATTTCTCTCGGCGCCATCCATCGTCATCGGCATTACCGCACGTGAGGACGAACCGCCGAAGACCAAAAGCGTCTTACCGCAGCGAATCTGGTCGCCAAGGTATAACGGCATCGACTTCTTTACCTGGGCGCCGTTGAGAAAAGTCCCGTTTGCCGAACCGACATCCTCGATTGCCCATGACTTGTTGTGCATGCTTACGCGGGCGTGCCGGCGTGAAACAGTAGCATCGGCCAGCGGGAGGGTTTCACTCTGTCGGCCTATAACGGCTTCGGTGCCGACCTGAAAGACTCGACCTTTATCAGGCCCCTGGATTACTTCTATGGTAACAGCCATCGCATTCACGCTTGAGCGGGAATATCGGAAATGCCTGCTCTGTCCGACCCTGACGAATCAGACCTGTCGAAAACCTGCTTTACAAACGTACACGGCGCCGCTCTGCGGGTACCGAAAGATATGACCTATGGATGAAACGATAACCCGCTGATCCGCCGCAGTTTTCGTAAGTTTATCCGTGCCCAAACACGTTGTCAACGACAATTCGGCCCGCGGAATTGGTGCGAACAAAATTTATTCGAAAAATCCCGGTCCGGGCGTTCGGATATTGCGTTTAACTATAATGAAGTCGGCCTGAATATCGAAAGATTTGTGAATGGCAGTAAAGGGAATCCCGATCAAGATTTATCCTCCTTCCTGTCGATGATGGAGTACGACGGGCAGATGAGGGGGTAGGGAAGGAACAGGTGAGACCATGTCTCGTTTTACTGCGGCGATCTGCATATTTGCACTGATTTGGGCCGCCAGCCAGGCCGCTCCTCCGGAGAAACAGCCCGCAACCGCCACATCCACCACCGAATCGCCCCAGCCGACAACCGGACTGACAATCAGCGAATCCGATTTCGTCGAGAGTCTTCGCAATCTGTACAAATCCGGAAATTACGATGAACTGCTTCAGAAAGCGGTGAAAATCAACTTCGAAGAGCGGGATTTATCGTTCTGCCAGGAAGTGCTGATGCTCCAGTCGGAAGCATATCGGCGTGTGGGCAGCCCCATTGCAGCCGAAACAACGGTTAGAAAACTCCTGAAACAAATACAAGAACCGCCCGGTCCGGATGAGCAGCGGATGATTCTTCGCCGGTCGAGCGCATACAACAGGATCGAGGGCTACTGGGATTTCGGACCGACGAGCGAGGGGGTATATCGGCATCGCCCTCTGGAAAAGGTACAGTCCCTCTCGTTCCTGCTGGAGGTCTATAAATGCGTCAGGAACGGAATTTATCACAGCCCGCGCACAGAAAAACCGTTGCAGGATAAAAAACCTGTTTCGAACGCCGGCGCCTGGGAAGCGGCAAAAAAAGACTACGCCCAATGCGCGCTGGCGCACCTTGACGACGTCCTGAAGGAACTCGGCGGCATCAAGTCCATAGAACATCTGATGTCCGGGCTTGTCGGGGCGATGCGAATAATAGACATTGTCAGAACGCACCAGTCTGAGCAGGCCAACACAAAGGCCGTTCCGGTTATCATCGCGTTCATCAAACAGTACGAAAATATCGCCGATGACCCATGCGAAAAAAGCATGCAGCAGGTTGAAAACCTCTGCAAACGAAAATTCTG
>CAYUYD010000302.1:0-3089 GCA_964449105.1 uncultured Planctomycetaceae bacterium
TAAACTTTCCTAAACTTTCCTAAACTTTCCCAATCTTTCCGAATCTTTCCGAATCGTTCCGAATCTTTCCCAATCTTTCCGAATCTTTCCGTTTCGTTCCCCAACGGGGTCCTTCGGACCGCTTACCCCTCGGCGATCCGGTATTCCGGTAATCCGGTATTCCGGCGTTTCGTTCCCCAACGGGGTCCTTCGGACCGCTTACCCCTCGGCTACCAGTCCTACCCGCCCGCCGTAGGCCTTGAGCATCTCCGCCCGGAGCGTCTGGTGTTCGGGGGCCGACAGGTCCGGGTCGTCCTTGACGATGGCGAATGCGTCGCGCCGTGCCAGACGCAGGAGTTCATAGTCCTCGATGAGGTCGGCGATCTTCAGTTCCGGCAGGCCGTGCTGGCGCGTACCGAAGAACTCCCCCGGACCTCGAAGGCGCAGATCGGTCTCGGCAATTTTAAAACCGTCGGAAGTCTCCGCCAGCGCCCGCAGCCGCTCGGCGGCGATTGGGTTCTTCGAACCGGCGACGAGGATGCATACGGCGTTTTCCGCTCCGCGTCCGACCCTTCCCCGCAACTGGTGCAATTGCGCCAGGCCGAAACGTTCGGCGTTGACGACCACCATCACGTTGGCGTTCGGCACGTCCAGGCCGACCTCGACGACCGTGCTGGCGACCAGGACGCGAATCTCGCCGGAGGCGAAGCGTGCCATCGCGGACTGCTGCTTGGCCGTGGACATCTGCCCGTGAATAAGCCCGACGGCGTATTCGCCGAATGCCCGGCTGGAGAGTTCTTCGCACGCGGTTTGAGCGGCTGTGAGTTGCGCATTCCCCGCATCGGAGACCAGCGGATAGACAAAGTACGCCTGGTCGCCGCGGGCCAGCCGCCCTCGGACAAACTCGATAACCTCTGCCATCCGCGATTTATCGACGCAGCGCGTTTCGGTCAGGCCTCTTCCCGGCGGCATCTCGTCGATGACCGATACGTCCAGGTCGCCGAAGACCGTCAGCGCCAGCGTCCGCGGGATAGGCGTAGCCGTCATCACCAGGCAGTGCGGCGCGTATCCTTTGGCGCGAAAGCCGCTGCGCTGGCGAACGCCGAACTTGTGCTGCTCATCGACGACCGTTACAGCAAGCGAGCGGAAGCGGACCTTCTCCGAAAGCAAGGCGTGCGTTCCGACAACGATGTCGATTTTTCCGTCGGCGAGTTTTTCGAGAATGTCCGCCCGCTCCGCCGGTTTTTGAGCGCCGACCAGCAAAGCCGTACGTACGTGCGAATCGGCAAGATATTGTTCGACCTTGGCGTAGTGCTGACGGGCGAGGATTTCGGTCGGAGCCATTACGGCAGCCTGCTTACGGTGGGCGACGGCCACCAGTGCGGCGTACAGGGCCACGACCGTCTTTCCGGAACCGACATCGCCCTGGAGCAGGCGGTTCATAGGCCTGGAGCGGGCAAGGTCGGATGCGATCTCGCCGACGACGCGGCCTTGGGCGGCAGTGAGGCTGAATGGGAAGCGCGCCCGGATGCGCCGGTCGATCTCGTCGCTGACTTTCAGCGGGTGGGCGGGCCGGCTTACGCTCCGCATCCGCTGAAGCGCGATGCCCATCTGCATCAGTATGAATTCGTCGTATGCCAGCCGGCGGCGGGCGAGCGTCCATGCGGCGTTGTCCTCGGGACGGTGCATCGCCGCAACGGCTTCGGGGCGGGGCGGAAGATTTCGCCGACGCAGATGTTCGTCGTCGAACCACCGCGCGAACAGCCGAGGCGCCTCCGGCAGGACGCTCTTGATGAGATTGGATATCAGTCCGCTCGGCAGCGGACCGCAGGCCGGATACACCGGAAGCAGTTCGTCAACCTGTAGATTCGTCTCCTCGGGGCTCCAGATAATCTCGAACCTGGGATTGATGAACTGGAGTGTTTCCTTATAGACGGAAATCTTCCCGCTGACGGCCAGGTGCATTTCGGGCTTTATCCGGTCCTTTAGGTATCCCCCGTGGAACCATTTTGCAACAACCCATCCGGTGCCGTCGTCAAGCCCGCATTCAAAGTATGGCTTGCGTCCGAACGGTTTGTAATTCGTTTCGCGGACGACGCCCGCGACGGTGGCAGCCGATTCGTCGCCGCGAAGCGTCCGAATGGGCTGGACCTGCCGACGGAGATTGAACCGCCGGGGGAAATACAGCAGCAGGTCCTCGACCGTGCGGACGCCCGAGACGGCCAGTTGTTCCGCTCGGCGGGGGCCAACGCCCTTGACGTACTGAACCGGCGTATTCAGTTCAAGCGATGCCACTTACGGTATTCTCAAGACCTTCCCGACCGGCAGCTTCGATTCGTTGGCAATGTCATTGGCGACGGCGATTTCCTTCCATCGCTTTCCGTCGCCGTAGCATTCCTTCGCTATCGACCAAAGCGTGTCGCCTTTGCGGACCGTATGCGTCCTGACCGACGGCGGCGCGGGCGGTTCAACGAAAGTCGGAGCGGTAGTTTCCGCGCCGGTCGAGGTTTCCGTCGGCAATCCCTCGGGCATAAGTTCATTGGTAGAACGCGACGGCGCCGGCAGCGAGTTGGTTTCGGTGGTCTGCGGACCGGTGGGTTTCTTGCATCCCGCCGACAACATCAACAGTACGACAATAACAACTATTCGCTTCACAAGTTGCTCCTTATTCCGGTTGGTTCGACCTTCAACGACAATTGTAATGATAACGGGCCGCATGATGATGTCAAGAAATGTCAAGATCGGATAAGTTCTTATGTGTCCTCCCATCCCTGTTTTCCGATGAGTTTGACGAATCGGACGCCGCAGATATATCGGCGGGTGATTTCCCCGCCGTGTTTTTCGAGTGCGATGAGGTTTTGGACTTCAGGCCCGCCGACGGGCATGACGATCCGTCCGCCTTCGGCGAGTTGCTCGATCCACGCTTCCGGCACGTCGGGACCGGCTGCGCCGCAGATGATCCGGTCGAACGGCGCTTCTTCGGCCCAGCCGAGGGTCCCGTCGCCGGTTCTCAGCGTTACGTTGTCGATGCCCAACTCGGCCAGCACCGCATCGACCCGCTCGGTCAGTTCCGCGATCCGCTCGACGGCAAAGACTTCTTTCGCCAGGCG
>CAYUYD010000303.1:0-3046 GCA_964449105.1 uncultured Planctomycetaceae bacterium
CGGGGCTGTTGCCTAAACGGTTCAATCGTCCCTACGGGACTAAATTTTCCGGGCGACATCTACACCCAGCAATGAATTGCCGGGCTATTCTCATCGGGTCCCTGACGGGACCAAACCATCATTCTCTTGTCCCGTAGGGACTTATGAGAATAGCCAACCACCTCGGTGGTGGGACAACAGGATAGGCAAATTACCAGTCCCGTAGGGACGATTGAGGCGTACACCTGTGTCTTCTGTTGATTTGGTATTTAGGCAACAGCCCCGTACACATTGCGCCCTTTCCCGCCCCTCGCGCCCTCAAAAAAAATTTCAAAAACCGAAAGTTTTTACTGGACTGAATCGTCAGATATGACTATATAGTCGGTATCGACCTAGTAGTCGAGGCGATGTTCTTATGAAAAACGGGCAATTAAAACTGGCAGGCAAACAGTCTCGCCGACGATGTGTAACTGCTCCAGGGGTTGTGGAACTTTTTTTCGAATCGCAACCTGTTGCGTTTCGTTGTGACCTCGGACAACAAGATTTTGTGTATAAGAGCGGTCTAAAAAATTTTCATAAATTTAATAGATTTTACTAGACTGGACCGTCGAACCTGACTAAATAGTCGGCATTGAATCGGTAATAGAGGCATTACCTTTATGAAAAACGTGGATTCGAAAGCGAAAGGCAAGCAATCTCGTCAGGGACGCCGCACAAAGGCTACGCGCCAAAAACTTTTGGAAGCGGCTCGAACCATATTCGCCGAGAAAGGCATGGACCTCACCCGAATAGACGAAATCGCAGAACGCGCGGACGTCGGTAAGGGCACCTTCTATTACCATTTCAAGGGTAAGAATCAGATTGTCAGGGAGCTTATGAAGGCCATGCTGGGCGAGCTGGTGGCGACTATTGAGGAAAAATGCAGAGATGCTTCCGACGTCCAGAATCTGCTCCATAACCTGATAGGAGCACATATTGAGTTCTTCAGTAGACGCTGGGAAGATTTCGCGCTCTACTTTCAAGGCCGAACTGATCTGACGCTCCAGGAGGGTTATCCAGGCATCGAAACCCCTTTTATTGACTACCTGGAAAGTATCGAAGGTCTTTTGGAATCCGTTATTCAATATCGGTTGTCGCAGCCTGTATTGCGTCGTATTGCATGCGCAATCGCGGGATTCGTATCCGGTTACTATTCGTTTGCGGTGATATCCTCACAGGACGAGAACATCGACGAGGTTTTTGCTTCGCTGCGAGGCGCCATGGTAGCGAGTCTGGAGCGTTTTATCCGCGAGGCGCCGCCCTCGGAAGGGGCTGGTAAGAATTCTTCTGATGACGAAAGGACACGGCCTGTTGTTGGCCATCCGGTGCAAGGCGCCGATGCCGGCAACTGAGCCGCCAACTAGGAGATTAGAATTGGAAACACAAACTGTAGTCGAGGATGAGCAATGTGAGCAAGCGGACGGGCAATCCGTATGGGGTATCGCAACGAGCATCGACATTTACAACTGCGACCCCGCTACGATTCGCAGCGCCGAAAGGATTAAGCAGTTTGTGATCGAGCTGTGCGATCTGATCGAGATGAAGCGATTCGGCGAGACATTGGTTGTTCACTTTGGCGAAGACGAACGGGTTGCCGGCTACTCGATGGCGCAGCTGATCGAGACGTCGCTTATTTCCGCCCATTTCGCCAATCAGACAAACGCTGTCTATCTGGACGTTTTCAGCTGCAAGCCATACGATCCGGCCATTGTCATTGACTTCGCCAAAGAATTCTTCGGAGGTTCTCACTGCATCACGCACAGCAACCTGAGGCTTTAAATCCGTGTACGATTACCGCATTGTAACCGACCCGGACGAGTGCCGGGAGATTTGGGGACGTACTATGCCTCAGGAGGTCATATCGGATCTCTGGGAGGTCCGTGCCTGTTTCCACCGGCATTTTCAGCGTCCGGCTTATTTTATTGTCGCGGAGAACGCCCACGGCCCCGCCGGACTGCTGCCTCTCAGTTGGATCGAGGAGGCCCGGTGCTATGGATACTTTCCCGGCGAAACATGGAAGGGAAAGACCTGGCTTGAGCAGAATCGCATTCCAGCCGACAGCGAGGGAATGCTGCGCGACCTGCTGGATCGCTGCCCGGGGCGACACCACATTAGATATTTGCTGCCTTTGGAATCAGCACCCCCAAGCCGGTACGCCGTTGACGAGGTGGGATACCTATTAAAGCCGCCGGATTACGACTACGATATTGAGAATTACTTCCAGGAATTCTCACACAAGTCGGCAAAACGCATCAAGAAGGAAATAGCCTCTTTGGAGAGTTCGGGGTTATCCTATCGCTGCGACGACATCACCGACTTCGAGCACCTCGTTCAATTGAACATCAGCGGTTTCGGCGACAGTTCCTATTTCTACGACCATCGCTTTCAGGACGGCTTCCGCTCGCTGATGCACTACCTTAACGACAACGGCTGGCTGCGGATGACGGCGGTTATGTCCGGCGACGAGCCGGCGGCGGTCGATATGGGATGCGTCTATCGCGAAAACTACACCCTGCTGGCAGGGGGCACAAACAGCAACTTCCCGGGGATAGCAAAACTAATCAACCTGCATCACATGCGTCGAGGCTGCCGGGAGCGGCTGAACCAGATTGACTTTCTCTGCGGTGATTTTTCATGGAAGCAGATGTTTCATCTCACGCCCAGACCGCTGTACCTGATCTCGAATTGTTCGGTTGAAGCCCATTCTTCAGAAAACGCGGAGATGGGGATCGGGAGGGCCGAACATGTCGGATAAGCGAGTGCTGGTTGCAGGGACGACGACCGACTACATTGACATCATCAACCGGCGATTCCCGCAAAGAGCGATATTCATTACCGATGGCCGCGAGCGAGCGAAGGGTGTGGAGCCTCCGCCCGGTTCAGATGCGGAACTGCTCTGCGATCTGACCCGGCCCGAACAGGTCGCTGCCGCAGTGCGGAAGCATTTGGACCAATGGCGGATGGAACCGAGCGGGATCGCCTGCTTTGACTGCGAGTCGATGCCCCTTGCTGCGTTTATCGCCTGTTC
>CAYUYD010000304.1:0-3046 GCA_964449105.1 uncultured Planctomycetaceae bacterium
AAGAGAATGAGTGTAGGCGGGCTCTGCTTCCCCAAGACATCAGGTCAGTCGGGCGAGTGAAGGATCTTGTCTTCGAGAAGGGATACGGGCGGATTCAAGGATATGGAGATAAAGATTACCTCGATGCTGGTGCGATGATTGCTAACCGGGAGGACGTATGCGAGTGCCCGATAATCTGCAATCCCAAGCCAATTTTGACTGACGAATACTTCCAACGGGGTAAGACTATATTCGGATGGATACACGCAGTCCAGGGGCGAAAGATCACTGATTTGTTAGTCAACAACAAGATGACCGCAATTGCATGGGAGGATATGTACGAGGAAGGTCGGCACATCTTTTGGCGCAATAACGAGATTTCGGGTGAGGCAGCTGTTGCCCACGCGTTCTTGCAATGGGGGAGGGTGGCATACGAAGCCAAAGTTGCGGTTATTGGGCGTGGGAATACGGCTAGAGGCGCTACTAGGGCTCTTGAGCGATCAGGATGCAACGTGGTTGTATACGATAGAAAGACTGTTCACCTGTTGCGAGAAGAGGTGCATCGCTTTGACGTAGTGGTTAACTGTGTTCTGTGGGACATATTTCAGACCAATCATATTCTCTATGAAGAAGACCTTGAGAAGATGAAACCGGGCAGTCTCATTATTGACATCAGCTGTGACAAAAACATGGAGATCGAAAGCAGCCGACCCACTACCATTGCGGAGCCAGTATATTGGCACAAGAACATCCTGCATTATGCTGTCGATCACACTCCGGCGCTGTACTTTCGAACTGCGTCTGAATCAATAAGTAAGGTTGTTGCTAGGTTCGTTGGGGCTATGGGAGGCGAGTCCCGGAATCCAGTTCTGGAAAGAGCGACCGTTATCCGAAAAGGTGTGATTCTTGATGAGAGAATCAGACGTTTTCAGGATAGATGAAGGAGCGAGGATATTGTCATGCGGAGAAGGTCTTGTCTGGTGTTGACAGATGTTTTTCCCCCGTTGTCTGCCGTGGGCGTTCATCGGACTGTGGCGCTGTGTCGGCATCTGGCCGAGCAGGGCTGGGGGGTAACTGTGATTACAGCCAGGCCGGGGGCGGATGCGCGGCTGGATGAGGGGCTTCTGGACGGGGTTCCGGAAGAGGTACAGGTCGTGCGGACGGCGGCGCCGGATTTACCGAAACTGGCGGCCCGGATTTTCAAGCGTCGTTCCGGTACGTCGGATTCCTCCGAACAGGTGGGAATTACTCCCAAATCGGGCGAGATTGAGAAACCCAAACCAGGACGTTTCCGCCGAATGGTCGATTGGTTGAGTTGGTGGCTGCATATTCCGGACAGTTCGACCGGTTGGCTCATCCCTGCCGTGCTGGCTGGATTGCGTGAGGCGAGGCGGCACAGGCCTGAGGTCATCTACAGTTCGGCTCCGAGGTGGACGAGTCACCTGGCGGCGGGCGTGCTGTCTCGCCTGCTGCGAGTGCCGTGGGTGGCGGATTTCCGGGATCCGTGGTGCGGCAATCCATGGCGGGAGATTCCGTATCGAATCCACATGAGGTTTGATGCTTTCCTTGAGCGGTGGGTTGTCAGAAACGCTTCTAGTGTAACTTGTGCAACAGAACCCATTCGCAGGATGTTACAGACTCGCTATCCGCGCATGACCCGACACATACACCTTATCCATAACGGTTTCGATCCCGAGCAGATTGATCCGGTAGCGCCGGTCAGTCTGGACAGCAGCCGCTGCGTGCTCCTTCATACCGGGACGCTGTACGGGCCTCGCAGTCCGGTTCCGCTGTTGGAAGGATTGCGGCGTTTCCGGGAGGAATCCCCCGCCGAGGCCGGGCGGCTGCTCGTAGTATTTCTGGGGCTTCCGGAGTACAACGGTCGGCCGATGGAGGATATTGCCCGTGAGTATGGGGTGGACAACTTGGTGCGGCTTATTCCTCCTGTGCCACATCGGCAGGCATTGGCGTATCTGAAGGGTGCCGATGTGTCCGTTTTGTTCGGACAAGGCGGCAAGGTTTCGATGGCCCCTGTGCCGGCCAAGGTTTATGAGTATATCGGTGCGGGCAAGTCCGTCCTGGCAATCGGGGCAGGGGAAGAGGCCTTGGATATAATGCGTCGTGGCGGATGCCGTCTGTGGTGTGCCAGCGACCGTGATCAAGGTGCTGTCGCCGCAGCCCTAAAGAACATCACGGACGAATATAGCCGAAATAATAGACTGATACGGCATTCCGACTCGGACGCGCGGCTTGCGTTTACTCGATCCGGAATGGCTGAAAGACTGGAATTAGTCATGAGGGAGGCGATAGACGTACGCCGCAGGATGTGAGGTACCCGGAATACAATGCCGATAAAGACGATTCTATTCCTGTTTGTCTTTGCCGTTGCCTGTGGCGGGGCGCTGTTCGTTCCGCTTATAGGCGTAATCGGCTACGTTATGCACTACCAGATCGGGCCGGAGAATCAATGGTGGGGTCAGGCCGTTTCGCAGTGGGGGTTGCGGTTTTCGTTCATGCTGGCTGTCTTCACGGGCATAGGCACGATACTCGCCTGGGGAAAACTACGTCAAAGGTCAAAGTTGCTTTCGCGATCAGAGTGGTTAATCCTGATGTTTCTCGGATGGAACTGGATTATCAGCCTGTTTCACCCCGTAGATGCCTCCCTCTTTGTCGGGTACGACCTTCCGGCCGTCAAACTGACGAAGATTGTGGTCTTCGCGATGATACTGACCCATGTGGTAACCAGTGTGAAATCACTGGACTGGTTCCTGTGGGCACTGGTCGTCGGGGCGATCTTTCTTGGATATCAGGCCTACACAGCCAACCCCAATATGTTTGTAACGGGGCGCTTGGACGCGATCGGGGGACCGGACTTCCGAGAGGCCAACGGTCTCGCCGCTCACTTGGCGGCATGTCTGCCGCTGGTTGCGATTCAGTTTCTCAGAAGCGGCTGGAAGGGCAGGGCGATATGCGCGGTGTCAGGCGTTCTGGCGGTCAACGGTATCATCCTGACGCGAAGCCGAGGCGCGTTTGTCGGATTGCTGGGCGGCGCTATTGTTGCTGTGCT
>CAYUYD010000305.1:0-3034 GCA_964449105.1 uncultured Planctomycetaceae bacterium
TCAACTCTATGGTATATTATATTCGACTTCCCTGTTGTGTCAATCGCATTTTGCGGACAAAATTATAGCGATTTACGACAGCAGTAAAACCGAAGGAAGAGAGCGGGATTACGGGGATTTTGAATTTGTTGGAAGAAGAAAAGGAAAGATAGCGGGATTATAGGGATTACAGGATTATAGGGATTGGGTTTCTTTTAGTTTCTTTTAGTTTCTTTTAGTTTCTTTTAGCAAAATTAAAATCCCTGAAATCCTGTAATCCCTATAATCCCGCTATTCTTTCTTCTTCTTTTTTTTCTTCTTTCAACAAGATTAAAATCCTGCTATCTCTACTGCTTATCAGCAAAAGGAGACCGGGATGAAGAGAAAAAAGAAGAAACAGGAGAGGAGAATAATCCTGATGGACATCCCATGGGACATCTACTTTGGGCGTCAGGTTCAGCGTGGTGTCTGCCGATACGCCTGGCCTGCCCGCCCGTGGGTGCTCCATCACATATGGCAGTGGGCTGACACTAAACAGGAAATGCAACATGCCGACACGGTCGGGATGATTTCGATGCGACATCCGCAAGAGTACGCAGACGACGCGCGTCGTTACGGCCTGGCGGCGGTGGGTGTTGGGAAATGGGCGCCGGAGTGCAAAGACCTGCACCTGGCGTACGTCGATGTCGATCCGAAGGCAATAGGAAAAATAGCCGCTGATTATTTCATTAACCGGGGCTTCCGTAATTTCGGGATGTTCGCCTGGAACGAAAACTACCACTCCCGATATCGCGGCGAGGCATTTGTCGAGGCGATTCGCCGGAAGAAACTTCCCTGCGACGTTTTCGAGCGAGGGAAGGAATACCCGCCGTGCGGCGGGCCGATACCGGCCGTCTCCAGCGGCTCCGAACAGATGCGCCGCTGGATGGCTGGCCTGCCCAAACCGCTGGGGATATTCTGCATTGACGATGCGACGGGGCTTTGGGTCTGCGAACTGTGCCAACGAATCGGCATCCATGTCCCTGAAGAGGTCGCCGTCCTCAGCGCCGACGACGACGATATGTTTTGCAGCATAGTTTATCCGCATCTCTCCAGCGTCGCCCTCCCTGCCGAGCAGGTCGGTTTCGAGGCGGCTAAACTGCTGGACGCCCTGTTGAGCGGGAAAAAGCCCCCCAAACGCCCCATCCTGCTGCCGCCGGCGGCTGTGGTGTCGCGACAGAGCACCGACATAATAGCTATTGACGACTATCGTGTCGCCGAGGCAATACGGTTTATTCGAGAGAATGCCCATAAAGGCATTCACGTCGAAAGCATGGTTGCGGAGACATCGCTACCAAGACGAACGCTGGAGCGGCGGTTTCAGAAGGTCCTGAAGCGAAGCCCGTTTGAGGAGATCAAACGGGTGCGACTCGATCGCGTCAAGATGCTGCTGATGCAGACCGACAAGACGCTTGAGGCCATCGCGCCCGAGTGCGGGTTCAGCGGCATCACCCGAATGAGCCCCGCCTTCAAGAAGGCCACCGGCATGTCGCCCGGCGCCTGGCGAAAGCAGTTCCGCAATCAGTAGTCTCATGAATACCGAAGCAACGATTTACTTGCCCAAACGCACCTCGATATCGCACCTTCCCGCCGACAGGGGCACGGACAGCAGCCCCGTGCTCTTCTCGAACGTCGCGTCCTTGACCTGGCGTCCATCTATCGTAACCGACTCCGGCGGACGGGCGGTGAAGAACCGCAAGTCGGCTTTTTTATCCAGTGTTACCGAACCGTACAATACATCCGGCTCGACGGTCTTTATCGGAAGGCGGTCCGCTCGACGAGTATATTTCGACCACTTTGCAAAGGCCGCTGAAACAGGCTCGCTGCATGAGATCAAAATCCTGCCGGCCTGCTTCAGTTCCTTCCCGTTACACAGGGCGTAGGAAATCAGACCTCCGTCGGCGGCGTTGCCCACCATGCAGGTCAGACCGTCGGTCTCCAGGCCGCGAGCCGCGACGCTCTTGCCGGTCAATCGGTACAGGTGCAGGTTCTTTCCGTCCGGCACGGTAACCTCGATGCCCTGCCCGTTCTGCGCCTTGAAGCCCTGAATTTCCGGCGCCGACGCGCCCCTCGGCTGCGGATACAGCACCACCAGGAACTTTTCAGCGACACTCTTCTGCTTTGGTGTTACCGCATAATATGGGCCGTAGGTCTCCTTGAACTCCTTTTCGTCCCACATCGCCGATTCGGCGGTGAAGTCAGCCGGCAGGAGAACCTTCCCGGACAACTGCCCCGTAGGGTTCAGCTCAGGAAGCGAGAGGACGGTGTCGCCCTTGACCTCGAACCGCCCCTTCTGGCCGATCGCGTGGGCGCAGGTTACGTTCAGTATCCACTTGTACTCGCGGGGGATATCAGCGGATTTGATGTCGTCGAAGAACACGAGGTAGTCGGGCTTGGCGAACACCACGTGCCGCCGCCAGTATTCCAGCGCCGGAGTGGGAGGGATCTTCTCCCTATCCCCGTAGATGCGGGTTTCCCCGACAACGTAGTCAAAGAAGCTGGAGCCGAGGAACGTCTTTATCCCGCCGCCCATGGGGCCCCAGAGATAGAAATTCTGCCCTTTTCCGTCCACCCAGAGAAGATTGTGTCCGAACGTCCCGCGCCAGTACCGGCCGTGGACGTACCCCGGCGAAGTCGCCAGCCTCGAGCCGTAGCCGTGGATCTCAAAGTGGTTCATCGAGTTGTGCAAGTGGCCGTGGACAAAGTGTTCGCTCTGCATGGCGAACAGGATGCCGTCCGGATCCTCCCAACTCGTCCGAGACGTTACCCAGCCCAGCCCGCTGAAGAAACGGGAGACAGGCAGAACACCGTCAGGCGACTGCGGCCGCGAGCCGGGCCGGTATTGAAGAAAGTCGTTGACGTAGGGAATGGCTTCGCCGCCGCCCTTGTAGCCGGTCTGCTTCAGATACCAGTCGTATTGAGGCATGCGGTACTCGCCTGCGGCGCGCATTACGAGGAGCTGGAAGCCGTTCCCCTGCCAGGTGTCGTTGAAGCCCACTCCGCCCCTGCCGCCCGG
>CAYUYD010000306.1:0-3033 GCA_964449105.1 uncultured Planctomycetaceae bacterium
CTCGCCCGCGGCGCGTCGCGCATATTAGACGAGCAAGAAACCTATGCCGTCTGGGGCGACCTCCTGTTCCTGTTCGGCGGCGATCTCAAGAGGCTGCCGAGCTACTCGAAGGAAAACCACCAGCAGGCGATCAAGTTCTGGCAAAGCTGGCAGAATCGCAAGACGGGATGCCTCTATAACCCCCTGTATCGGGACCCGCAGAACCCGCAGGTCAAACGCAGCACGCCCGGCAACCGCAAAGACTACCCCGGCATCAACAGCAAATACATCCCGAATATTCTGGGCAATCTCGGCGCCAAATTGCCCGGACCGGTCGATACGATGACTAATACGGAGGTCGGCGTGGACACGTTCGACCAGTTATGGGAGTGCATACCGCGATGGAACACCAGTCATGCAGGCGAGTATCCGTTTGTGGCGGCCTGTGAAGTCAACGGAGGCAACTTGGCCAAGATTCCGCAAGTCGAGGCCGGTATGGGCGCTCTCATCCGGGCTTACAGCAGGGAGACTGGCATGTGGCGGCCGGAGCCGCTCAAGGGCTTCCCCTGGCGAGATTACGAGCCGTCGAGCGGGTTCAAAATCATCTCTCGCATCTGCGGCTACGTCGGGATGGAGAACTTCCCGAAGGACGTCCTGGAGACGGCGATCGACAACCTGCTCGCCCATAGAGGCGAGCTGTATGCAGAGCCCGCGACGGTGCGCAATTACGGCGAGACGATGGCTCACTACCTCATGCTGACCGATTACCGACATGACGAGCTGCTCGACGCGATGGAGGAATGTTTGAACGGTCTCCGCAACCCGAAGGTGTGGGAGAATACCGGTACCGGCTGCTATTGCGTGTTCGGCAGCGGTATGATCGGGGCGTTCATGAACTGGGAGGACCTGCCGTTCGATCAGGCGATGTCGGAACCGCTTCGTTTCGAACACGGATTCAAGATGAAATGGCGATTTGTCGCCGGCCCCTACGGTAATTGGGTCAACGTGGTGCCAAAAGAGCCGGAGGCAATCTTCGGGCACCCGAAGTACGACGTGAAGAAGTACGGCCTAAAGGCTCGCAATAAGATTCACTGGGCGAAGAAGATCACGGATGTGACGCCGCAGCAGGACGTCGCGCTCAATCTCAGCGCCGACGGCAAGACCGGTGAAGGAGCGTTCACCTTCACGCTGACGCAGGATCAACTCGCGAAAGTCAAGGCGCCGTACTTGAAGGCGACCTGGAGCGGGGCGTATGACGTTTTGCTCAACGGCGAGCCGGTGAAACAGGTACGTTACAACCTGCCGGACGCTACGGCCGGGTGGTACGTCCCGGCGCCGGCGGCCAGGACGCTGCATGTCGGCCGAAACACGGTCAAGGTGAAGATGATCGGCCCCGGCAAGGAGCCCAAGCCGGGCGCCCCCTTGTCGAAGGCGAAGCCGTTCATCCGTCTCGGCGTAATCGACTATTGACTGGCGGCGATTACTCCCGAAAAAGAGTTTGCAGGGTAGGTGTTTGCGCCCACGAACAAAAATGGATACGTCTGGACAACGACTAATCTACAAAGGGAACAGCCTTTGTCATGGAATTAGGGCGAGCAACTTGTTGCTCGCGCAACACCTGACTACTGCTTTTACAATGCCTTATCGGCTATGTCTCGTCGGCAGTAGGCGTCTTTGAAGCGGATTTTATCGACGGCCTGGTATGCCCGCCTCTGTGCGTCGGCGATGGTCTCTCCCAGTGCGGTTACACCCAGGACCCGCCCGCCGGCGGTTACAACCTTTCCGTCCTGCATGGCTGTACCGGCGTGGAAGACCTTTACGTCCCCGATCGCCTCGGCCTCGGCGATACCTGTAATCTCATTGCCCTTTTCATACGGGCCCGGATATCCGCCCGAAGCCATCACCACGCACACGGCGGGGCGCGGGTCCCACTGTATCTCAATCTCGTCGAGTCGATGCTCGCACGTTGCAACCATCGCCTCTACGATGTCGCTTTTGAATCTCATCATCAGCGGCTGGGTCTCCGGGTCGCCGAACCGGCAGTTGAACTCCAGGACTTTAGGTCCCGCCGGCGTAAGCATAAGCCCGGCATAGAGGCATCCTTCGTATCGCCCGAAGGACCGCCGCATTGCATCGACGATCGGGACGAGCACCTCACGTTCGATTTTTCCCGTCATTTCTTCGTCGATTATCGGCGTCGGGCTGTAAGCGCCCATCCCGCCGGTGTTCGGACCGGTGTCGCCGTCGCCGATGGGTTTGTGGTCCTGACAGGCCTCGAGCATGTATATGTTCCGCCCGTCGCACAGCGCCAGGATCGACGCCTCCTGCCCGGTAAGCAATTCCTCGACGACGACAGTATTTCCGGCGTCGCCGAAGACCTTTTCGATCATCATTTGTTCCAGCGGTTTGACGGCCATGTACGGCTCCTGGCAGACGAACACGCCTTTCCCCTTGGCCAGACCGGAGGCCTTAACCACGACGCCATGTTCGCGCGAAAGGACGTAGTCGCGTGCGACCCTGATGTCTGTGAAGACGCGGGCCTCGGCTGTTGGGATTGATGCGCTGTGCATCAATTCCTTTGCGAATGCCTTGTCGGCCTCGAGGCGTGCGCCTTCGGCGACCGGACCGAAGCACATGATACCGGCGGCGCGGACCGCATCGACCATTCCGGCGGCAAGGGGGTCTTCAGGCCCGACCACGACCAGGTCGATGTTTTTTTCCTTTGCAGCCGCCACGACGCAGGGGGTGTCTTCCGCCTTTATCGGAAGATTCTCGCCTGTCTGGGTCGTTCCGGCGTTTCCGGGGGCGAAATACAATTTATCGCAAAGCCGGCTTTGGACGATCTTCCACGCCAGCGCATGTTCGCGTCCGCCGCCGCCTACAATCAGGATGTTCATCGCTTGTCCTCGCAGGATTTTTCTATCGACCTTTGAATGGCAAAATAAACTTCGACCGATACGGAAACAAATATAGCAGGATTATAGGGATTACTGGATTACGGGGATTTTAAAATAACAAAAGAAAAATCCCTGTAATCTTAAAATCCCTGTAATC
>CAYUYD010000307.1:0-3016 GCA_964449105.1 uncultured Planctomycetaceae bacterium
TTGAAGGTTTGGTGTTTCCCGAAAGGGACGCTTCGCGTTGCCGCTGGGTGCGTCGTCCGGCATGCAGGTCGCCACGGCGACTCGCTGCGGCGAGACGCCTCAGGCCCAAAAGGGCCTGAACGGTTACTCTTACGGAAAGGGCAAACGATGTTCGCAACGTCACAGTGGCGGAAGTTGGCGGTTCTGACCTTAGCGGTGTTCTGTGTGGCGGGGATGGTCAGAGCGGCCGGCGAGATCGCGACGACCGCCGACGGCGGGGCCGCCCAGTCGATTCTCAAGAAGGGCGACCGCCTCGTCATCGCCGGCGACTCCATCACCGAGCAGAAGCTCTACAGCCGCTACATAGAAGATTACCTCGCCGCCTGCACGCCACAACTGGATCTGTGGATCATCCAGCTCGGCTGGAACGGCGAGACTGCGGGCGGCTTCCTGGGCCGGATGGACAGAGACTGCCTCTACTTCAAACCAAACGTAATGACTACCTGCTACGGCATGAACGACGGGGGCTACCGGGTCTACGTTGACGCCATCGGCGAGGGATACGGAAAGAACATGAAGGCGATCGTGGAAAAGGCCAAGGCAGCCGGCGTGATCGTGGTCGCCGGTTCGCCCGGCGCGGTGGACACCGAGTACTTCCGCCTCGCCAACCCTACGGCGTACAACGACAACCTGGCCCGCCTGGGCGCCATCTCCCGCAAGATCGCCATGGACAGCGGCATGGTCTTCGCCAACGTCCACGACCCTATGATCAAGTCCATGGCGCTGGCCAAGGCCGCCCTGGGCAAGGAATATTCCGTCTGCGGGCAGGACGGCTTCCACCCCGGACCCAACGGGCACGTCGTGATGGCCTACGCATTCCTCAAGGCGATGGGGTTGGACGGGCAGATCGACACGATCACCGTGGACATGAGCGGTCAGGCCAAGGCCACCGACGGGCACAAAGTCCTTTCCTCATCCGCCGGCAAGGCGGAGATCGAGAGCAGCCGCTACCCGTTCTGCTTTTCCGGCGACCCCAAGAGCGACGCCTCCACGCAGAGCATGGAGCCCTTCGTGCCCTTCAACCGGGACCTCAACCGCCTGACGCTGGTGGTGGCCAACCTCAAGGCCGACAAGGCCAAGGTCGCCTGGGGCGCCGAGGTCAAGAGTTTCACCCGCGAGCAACTGGCCAAGGGGATCAACCTGGCGGCAGAGTTCGGCGACAACCCCTTCAGCGAGGCCTTCAAGAAGGTGGACGAACGGGTCGCCCAGAAGCAGGCCTTTGAGACCACGATGATCAAGCGCCTGTTCCGCAAGCCCGAGGACGTCGCCAAGGCCCTGGGCGACGACGGCGACAGCGACCCGACCAACGCCAATCCCAAGGCCCGCCTCTCGGCCAAGCAGAACGCCCTGTCCAAGGCGGTCCGCTCGGCTGTAACGCCCGTCAAGCACACCATCACGGTGGAGGCGGAATAAGAGGTTACTTGGCGTCTTTCTTTGGCGCAGGGGGCGGGTTGCGATATGTTTGAACTTCTTTCGGGTCCGCGCCGGCGATAGTTGACAGTTCTTCCGCGGTCTCATATTATCTCCAGCGTCAATTTCTTTCAGGGAGTGTTTTCCATGATAAAGCAGCGTCTTTTCACACCCGGGCCGACGGATGTTCCCGCCGAAGTCCTCCTCGAGATGGCCAGGCCAATGATCCACCACCGCACGGCACAGTTTCGGAAGATATTCGGCGAAGTAACCGAGGGCCTGAAAAAACTCCTTATGACCGGCGGCGACGTGCTGACGATTGCCGGGTCCGGAACAGCAGGTATGGAGGCAGCCATCGCCTGCGCCTGTCCGCGCGATAAAAAAGTCCTCGTCGCCAACGGCGGGAAATTCGGCGAGCGATGGGTCAAGGTCGCAAAAGTCTATGGCCTCCAGGTCGATGAGGTTAAGTTGGAATGGGGCACGGCCCTCCAGCCGGAAACGGTGGCTGATAAACTCGCCGGCGGCGATTACGGCGCGGTGATAACCGTTCACAGCGAGACATCAACCGCCACCGCCTGCGACTTAGAAGCAATCGGCAAGGTGGTCGCAGAGACCGACGCGATACTCATTGCCGACTGCATCACTTCTGCCGGGGCCTTGCCCCTGCGGACGGACGAATGGAACGTCGATATCGTCGGAGCGGGAAGCCAGAAGGCCCTGATGCTCCCGCCGGGACTGGCGTTCGTAGCCGTCAGCAAAAAGGCGTGGAAGAATATCGACGCGATAACGCCGCCTGCGTTCTATCTGGACCTGAAGGCCTATCGCAAGGCGCTGGCCAAGAACGATACTCCCTACACGTCGGCGGTAAGTCTTATTCGCGGGCTTAAGGTCGCACTGGAGATGATTCACGCAATCGGCATCGAGAAGGTCTGGGCGCGGACGGCGAAATTGGCCGAGGCTGCGCGGGCTGCCGCCGAGGCGATGGGGCTGAAGGTTTTTTCATCGCAGCCTAGTGATTCGGTAACGTGCATCCTTCTGCCGGAAGGCGTTACAGACAAACAGTTCCGCCCCGTCCTCCGCGACAGGTACGGCTGCTCGGTCGCCGGCGGGCAGGACGCCCTCGAAGGCAGGGCGTTCCGCATCTCGCACATGGGTTACGTGGACCCGCTGGAGACGATCGGCCTGATTGCTGCAATCGAATACACGCTGGCCGATTGCGGCGCGGATGTGAAAATCGGTTCCGGCGTTGTAGCGGCAACGAAGGTACTCAAAGATTGGCGATAGCACAATTCGGCATTGGGCATTGGTAGTTCGTAGGCTGGGACGTAGTGAAGCGGAGTCCCGGCAATTCGAGAGAAAGAAAGGTGGGACTGCGCGGAGTTTACCCCTTGGGGGCTCCGTCCCAGCCTACCCACTGCCCATTGGGTACGACCCGCCACGCAAATTGCGGATTCCTCGGTATTCCGGTTCTCCGGTATTCCGGTTCTTTTCCCAAGTCCCTAAAACCAAGTCCCTAGTACTACAACGCTACTTGGCTCAGGCCCGAAGGGCCGATTAGACGTTAGCC
>CAYUYD010000308.1:0-331 GCA_964449105.1 uncultured Planctomycetaceae bacterium
CCCGTCCTCTCCGTTGGCCGCCGCCGCTAGAATTACCATTTCTTTGCAGCCTTCGACGGTCACGGCCACCCCCGGAACCGGTTGGCCCTTGGCGTCAACCACCGCGACCTTCAGGCGCGCGCCGATGCCGATCCTGGTATCGGTTACGACAGTATTCTTGGCCGTCGCATCGAGAGCCAGGGGATTCTTGACGTCAATGAAGGTCTGGCCGCTGATGGTGGTGTCCTGCGCCCACGCTACGTACACCCCGGTCTCGCAGTTCCATAAGACATTGCCCGCGATGGTGGTGTCTTTCTTCAGCGTCAGTCGTCCCTTGCCGCCCCCGCCCCAA
>CAYUYD010000308.1:341-3005 GCA_964449105.1 uncultured Planctomycetaceae bacterium
CCGTATTTCGTATTTCGGATGCGGTTGTTCAGTAGTTTGTTCCCCTCCTTTACCGCCCCCCAGAAGGTGTTGAGTGAGATTGCAAACAGGCTGCAATCGGAGACCTCGTTTCCGTCGGCTGAGGACCGAAGGCAATCCTTGAAGAATATCCCGATCTCGCTGCCTGATACCTTGTTGCCTATCAGGTGGCAGGTTTCGGAATGCCAGGGCGCTATCCCGCGGCTCTTGCAGTTCTCGAAGACGTTGTTGCGAATGATTTGTTCGGTTGCGCACTCGAACCGCAATCCCCAAGGGGTATTTCTGAAGACGTTGTTCTCGATTCGGTTGCGGTTAGAATAGAGGATGTACATCCCAAGGTTCGGGCAGTCCGTGAAAGTGTTTTTCTCGATTGTCGAGTCGTGGGTCTGCACGAGATAAGCGCCGGGAACTTTGTCGAAGGTGAGATTGCGGAGTGTCATCTTCTCACACCAGGCGAGTCCCAGATACCCCAGGTCCTGATTCTCGATCGTCTCGTTCTTTGCCTTGAAGCGGTAGTAGATGACCTTGCCGTCGAAAGTGTTCGATTCATCAATCACGTGCTGGAAGTTCTCCGGCTTGTTCCCGTAGATGCGATCCGGCGCGTCATGGATGCTCAAAGCACCCCCGCATTTCTTCATCGCGTTCCCCGTCATGGTACAACGGGTTGCTGCGACTAAATGGGCGCCTGCGTTACATGCGGTTATGATGTTGTTGCGTATCTCTACATCGTTTGTTCCGTCACAGCGGAAGGCGAATGTCGGCGAGTCGGAAACGGCGCAGCCGGATACCTTTACCCCGCGACATTTTTCCATATAAATAGCGGCTTCTTTTCCGGCGTTTTGGACGCCCATATTCGAGATGCTTACCCCATCCGCCTTGACTCTGAATCCGCAACCCTTGTTTGCCTCGATAATCGTCTTTTCCCTGCCTGCGCCGACAAGGTTTAACTTAGGCTTATCTACAACAAGATTCTCCGCATACGTGCCGGCGGCGATACGTATGGTGTCACCTTCTCCGGCAGCCTGCAGGGCCTTCGCAATAGTGTTAAACGGGGCGGCAAGAGTTCCTTTCCCGGCATCGGCGCCGGCTGCATCTACATGGATGCTCTTTCCTTCTTCCGCAAAGGCCCGCGCTCCGCATCCCATAACGAGAAGCAGCAACCACACCACTCTTAGCCGCCAAGCAGCCGCCCTTGCCATACCCAATCCTGTTCCCGGCATCTTACAATCTCCTTACTAATTAAACCTGTAACCGTTCAGGCCCTTTGGGGCATGAGGCATCTTGCCTGGCCGGGCGACGCACCCAGCGGCAACGCAAAGCGTCCCTTTCGGGAAACACCAAACCTTCAATTCATCTCACAAAATACGCCTTCCGTGCCGTCTTGCAAGCACCTCTCCTGCTCGGGGCTATTTTACCACAAAGCCGCACCTCGCTACCTCGCCGTCCTTGTCCAGCGTTACAGCCAGATACTTGCCCGGAGAGACCTGCTTGCCTGCGGCATCCTTCAGGTCCCAGTCCAGCAGCCCCTGAAAGTCCCCGATCTCTCTGACCAGCCTGCCCGCTGCATCCTCAATCCTCAGTTTCGTCTCGCCCCTGTAATAATAGTGGACAAATGTTATGGGCGAACCGCACGCGATAAACAACGGGTTGGGGTAGGCAGCAAGTCGAGGTTCTCGATCGGGCCAGGGGCGACGCGGATCCGCCTGGTTCCAGACCGCTTCGATCTGCCCGTCCATAATGGCGATGTCCCTCAGCCCGTCGCTGTCCGTCACAAGCAGGGCGACGAAGTACTTGCCGTCCCTCTTGAAGGTGTGGGTGGGGTTCTGCTCCTTCGACATCGCGCCGTCGCCGAAGAACCACCAGTACGAGACGATCTTCTTGTCGCCTTTGGCCGTGCCCTTCCCTTCGAACTTGACGGTCTGACCCTTCTTGAATTCGTTGCCGGTCAGCGCGACGATTTCGGCTGCCGGGAACTCGTCGGCGTTCGATGCCGCGCCCCTCACGTCGGTCTTGTTGCCGGAGATGTCGTTGTCGGCAACGTTGCAGTAGGTGGAGGCAGGGGAGATTTTCAGGCCGGCGGTGTCCCCCAGGTTCAGGCCGAAGCCGTTCCCCCGGATCACGTTCCTCTTGACGACCGCTCTGCTGACATTGCCGATAACGATGGCGCTCGATCTGCACTTGGTTATCTGGTTTCCCGCGATTACGACGTCTTTCCAGTAGTTATTCCCCCAGACTCCCGCATAGCCGACGGCTATCTCCGCGTTTTCGAACACGTTGCTGATTATGACTGTGCCGCGCTCGGCATTGTCCAGTTTGCTCCTACCGGACCCGTCTGGGATGCGCCCGTCGCCGCCGTCGGGATAATGCTGCATGCCTATCCCGAAGTCGCTGCTGCCGGCAATCCTGTTGCCGGCAATCACCCAATCCTTGCCGGCCATGAACAGGCCACGTTCGTACCCGATGATTTCATTCCCGATGAACATGTTGCCGTCGCCCGTACCCCCGCCGGCGGTTCCTTCTCTCACCCCATCCGAAAGAACGGAAATCATGATGTTGTTCTGGAAGACGTTGTGAGCAGCGCCGGGCCAGTCAGCAAGGCAAATGGTTGTATTCTGCAAGTAACTATCCTTAACCAACCCATGGTGC
>CAYUYD010000309.1:0-3001 GCA_964449105.1 uncultured Planctomycetaceae bacterium
CATGTCTTTCTTTGTAGTCAAGATTTGTAAACCAACGCACACCTTTTACTCGAATGAATTTTCTACCTTCTTCATCGACCCTGAAACCTGCAGCGTTTAATGGATAATCATCAGGTACTCCAAATTCTCTATCCCCGCTATGAATACTTGGACCTAACCATATTTTGTTATCCTTAACTAGAGGAAAGATATCTTTGCAGGAAATTGCATTTACATTCCCGATTATGATGAATTTTTTATCGTACTTAATTAACTGTGCTACATATTCTCTGAATAAAGAAAAAGGCGGATTGGTAACAACGATGTCAGCTTGTTTTAAGAGTTCAATACATTCTTCGCTGCGAAAATCACCATTCCCTTTTAAGTGCTTAATGCCGATCTCTTTGGGGTCTGGAACGTTGTTGGCATTTTTATCGCCTTTGTATTCTAAATAGATTGCTTTTTCTGATTTATTTTGGCTGAATAAAGCCATATCCTGATTTTTGTAGCATGTGGTGATAAGTTTCTTAAGTCTGAGTTTCTCGAAATTCTTAGAAAAATAGCCAAAGAAGTTGCTTACCCATGGGTCGTCGCAGTTGCAAAGAACCACTTTACCTTTAAAATGGCCTTTGTAATGCTTCATCTCCTTTTCAATATCAGAAAGTTGAGTATAAAACTCATCTTTTTTAGCATTCCTTGCTTTGTGGAGATTTGTATTTAATGTCTTTTTGCTCATAATGAAAACTATTGGCTACCTAACAATCTTTATATACTTTCCTGATAACACTTGAAAACAACCGGGACGGTTTCCGATTTTCCGGCGTTTCTCAGCCCTGGCCCTATCGCGGGGCCGACCAGATCACCTTGCCCTCCTCGTCGTACAGGCCCAGCCCGGCCAGCAGCGCCCATCGGTTGCGGCGCTTCGTGTGGGTCAATTCCCGTTCCAGTTTCTCAAGTCGTTCTTCTGTGGTCATTTTCGTTTCCTTTCCCCTGTAAAGTTCCTTAGCGTCCCGTCCGACTGCTCGTCAGGGCGGAGCCTGCCGTAGCTTGGGGCGACCTGGGAATCAGTTTAACATCCGGCAGGCGGGAAGTCACCTGAAAAGATGACCGGAATACCGTGGGACCGGATTACCGGAGGACCGGAATACCGGAATACCGAGGAATCCGCAATCCACAATCCGCCCTTCGACTTTGCTCAGGGCAGGCAATCCGCAATCAAATTATCCTTGCCGAAACGTCGGATAGGCATATACTGGCCGGTCTTGCCTGCCTGCCGGTAGGCAGGTTTGGTTAGCGTAGGCGCGGCCTTGATTGCCCCGTCTCAATGGGTAAAAGAGTTCCCACGGAGATTTTTAAAATGCCGGCGAAAAAACCACAGGACATCCGCAATATCGCTATTCTAGGACACGGAGGGGCGGGGAAAACCATACTGGTCGAGGCGTTGCTTCACGCAGCCGGCGTTACCAACCGGTTCGGCTCCGTCGAGGACGGTACGACCGTGATGGACCACACCGACCTGGAGAAAGAGATCGGCCATTCGATCGATCCGGCAATGGCGCATTTCGACCACGACGGAAAGGCGATAAATCTAATCGACGCGCCGGGATATCCGGACTTTATCGGCGGTGCGATTTCCGCCCTCGGCGGGGTCGATACTGCCGTTATCGTGGTATCCGCCCATGCAGGCATCGAGGTCAACACGCGCAAGGTCTTTTCCGCAGCCGGTCAGGCCGGTCTGTCCCGCGCAATAGTCATCAACAAGATTGACGCCGAGAACATCGACCTTCCCGCGCTTCTGGCGGCGATAGGCGAGACCTTCGGCTCGGCGGTAAAGTGCATGAACCTCCCCGCCGACGGCGGGAAAAAGGTCATCGACTGCTTCGGCAATGATTCCGGCTCGGCGGATTTCGGCGATGTCGGCGAGACGCACACGCAGTTGGTCGAATCGGTAATCGAGGCCGACGAGGCGATGATGGAGGCCTACCTGGGCGGCGAGGAAATTTCCGCAGGCAAACTCGGCGGCGCATTCGCCGTCGCGATGACCTCCGGGACGGTGATTCCGCTTTTCTTCACCGCCGGACGCGAGCGGGTGGGCGTGGCGGAACTTGTCGACGCCGTTGCGAAGTATTTTCCCTCACCGGCTGACGCAACGCTTCGCCAGGTTCGCTCCGGCGAGGGTTCGGACGCCGAGGCCGTCGAAATCACCGCGGACGCCGACAAGCCTCTCGTCGCGCAGGCATTCCGCATCACGGCAGACCCGTTCGTCGGGAAACTATCCTGGATACGAATCCTCCAGGGAAAGATAACCGGCGAAAGCACCTTCTCAATCCGCGACGAGCGCAAGAGCCTCAAGGCAGGGCACGTCCTTAAGATTCGGGGCGCAGAGACTGCCGAAGTATCCGAAGCCGTCGCCGGCGACATAATCGCGATGGCCAAGATTGAGGGAATCCGCGCCGGCGACATCCTTCACGCCGACAGCGGCGCCATGTTCGGCTCGATACCGGCGGTTCCGACGCCGATGTACTCGCTGGCGATAACGCCCAAAAGCAGGGGCGACGAAGGGAAAATCTCCGAGGCGCTGTCGCGACTGGCAGAGGAAGATCCGACCTTCCACGTCCTCCACGACCATCAGACCCACGAGACGGTCATCTCCGGTATCGGAGACCTGCACCTGAGACTGATGCTCAAGAAGATGTCGGGGCGGTTCAATCTCGAGGTCGAAACCAGGACGCCGAAAATCCCCTACCGCGAATCGATTCTCACCAAAGCCGACGGGCACTATCGCCACAAGAAGCAGACCGGCGGGGCCGGTCAGTTCGGCGAGGTCTATCTCCGAGTCGAACCGCTCGAACAGGGCAGCGGGTTCGTGTTCGACCAGGAACTGTTCGGCGAGTCCATCCCGCGCCAGTACCTTCCTGCCATTGAAAAGGGCGTCCGCGACGTGGTTGCTTCCGGTGCGATTGCAGGATACCCGATGCAGGACCTGAAGGCCGTCATCACCGACGGAAAGTATCACCCGGTC
>CAYUYD010000310.1:0-2996 GCA_964449105.1 uncultured Planctomycetaceae bacterium
GAACGAGGAAATCATGCTCGAGTTTCTCCGGGGAGAATTGAGCGGCCCCAATATCGTGGATCATGTGGCCGGCCACGCGGGCAATCTCACCGTGCCGGTCTTCCATCCCGGCGGAACGCCGGAAATATACTTCAGTCCGTCACGTCCTCTTTTTGACAAGTACTTCCAGGGCAAGACCCTCACAGTCGACAAGCGCGAGGGCGGCCCGCGGCCGGCCACGTGGGAACAGATCGGCTATAAGGAAAAACGCTGACCCGAACGCCTCAGTTGGTCTCGGCGTTGGTGCGGATCTCAAGATCTGCCCGGGACCACAGTCAGTGCAGACAGCCGTAGAGATAAGAAGTTGCAAAAGGCCATAAGGTGGCATACTCTCCAGCATCTTGTGTGGGCCTATAGCTCAGTTGGTCAGAGCAGGGGACTCATAATCCTCTGGTCGTAGGTTCGAGTCCTACTGGGCCCACCAGACTTCGCCCTTCGTGGCTTCGTCTGGCTGCGCCGGCCATCCTTCGCTATCTACGGGTGTTGACACCCGATACCTGACACTCGACACTCCTGTATGACTCGTGCTGTTCAGGAAGAACTTGTATTCAAAGAAGAGGTGTTGACTGCGGAGGGGCTCGGGGATTTTCTGAACCAGTCATTTGGCGGGGTTGAGGCCCGACCTGTTGAGGTCAAGATCACTCGAAACCTCGTCTCGATGATATCCATTGATGCGCGGGGCCGGGGGCCCGTCCTGGTGCGCCTGCATAAAGAGTTTCTGAAAGCCCCGAAAGAAGTCTTGCGTGACCTGCGACGTTACCTCCGCACCCACCGCCGTGAGGCATGGCGGAATGTGGTCCGATTCGCACAGGAAATTGATGCGAGCAAAGACGGGACGATACATCGGCCCAGACTGCAGACCGTGGGGAAGGTCCACGACCTGTCGGAACTCTATATAGAGGTCAACAGGCGACATTTCCACAGCCGTATCGACTGCGCCATAGGGTGGGGGCGGAAACGGGTCGCCTCGTCTCGTCGGGGGCGGCGCTCAATCCGATTCGGATCATGGAATCGAAATGCGGCGACGATCAGGATACACCCGCTTCTAGATGATGCCCGTATCTCAAGAGAGTTTGTGGCCTACATTGTTTTTCACGAGATGCTGCATGTGGCGGTCCCGGAAGTGCGGAGGGGCGGGCGGCGTTATGATCATTCGCCTGAGTTTCGTGCCCTTGAAAATGCGTATCCCGATTTGAAACGGATGGAGGGGATGGCGAAGAAGGTGTTTGCGATGCTGCAGAAGGATAGTCGACCTCGTCGGCGCGCCTGGTTCGGGTAATGGATTTCCGATTGCCGATTGGGGGGATAGCCACAAAAATGCACGAAGTGGCGCGAAAAGGCTTAGACCACCCGCCCTCTCTTCGATATGGCGTGGCAAGCGGATTACCTAGCGCGGCAAAGCCCCTCCACAGGCGGGCAGGTTGCAGCCAAATTCGAAGCACGAATTTCGAAACAAGTTCTAATGACCAAAAACAGGAAATGACAAAAGCTCTCTTGGTTTCTTTTCGTTTAGATCATTTGGATTTATTATTTCGATATTGTTTCAGATTTCCCTGGCCGATACGAGCCGTCGGCTCGGGCAGGCGATATTCGGATTTCGAAATCTAAAATCGGCAATCAGTCCCGCTCCAACCCCAATTGGATCATCTTGTGGAGGAGCTTGTCGTAGGTGAAGCCGGCTTTCTGAGCAGACTCGGCGAATTCGTCGCCCTGCGCGAGTTCGGGATTGGCGTTCCCTTCGAGAATATAGAGATCGCCATCCCTGGTAAGCCGACAGTCGAGCCGGGCGTAGCCGTCGATATTGAGCGATCGGTACGCGCGTTTACAGGTGCGAAGGAGTTTCTGGTGTTGTTCTTCCGAACCCACAGGGTCAGACCGCGAAAAGAGAAAATAGGCGTTGACGTGCGCGAGGGGGGTCTGCTGATATCGAGATATGGCACGACCTTGGAGAATCAGGTTTGCGGGCGCGAAGTACCACGTTACGGTGCGGGGCAACGCACGGCGGGAGGTGTTCCACGGGGATGATGATTACCTGCGGTTCCTGATGCAACTGGATGATGCCCTCGATAAGGACGGGGTCATTCTGTATGCGTATGCCGTGCTTTCCAACCACTATCACCTTTTTATCGAGACTCCGCATGGCAACGTGCCGCGGTTTATGCAACGGCTCAACACGGCCTACAGCATGTACCACCGTTTCAAGTATTCCGAGCCGGGCCACTGTTTTCAAGGGAGGTACGGTGCGAAACTTGTGGCTGGGGATGAGTACATCACGGCGTTGACGAGGTATATCCATCTCAACCCCGTTAAGGTTGCCGACTATGCAGATGGCGCAGCGCAGGACATGGCTCACGCGCTGGGTGCCTATCGGTGGAGCAGCTACCGTGGCTACGTGGACGCTCGGTCCATGGAGAAGCGGGTCGATTACAGTTGGTTGGGTCTGATGGGTGGTGTCGGCGCTCCGGGGAATCGTCGACGGTATCGACGGTATGTGGAGGGTTTCATTGGGCAGGAAGATAAGGCGTTTCGAGTAGCCATGGTGTCGAACCGGTATGCGATCGGAGATAAGAGATTCGTTGAACAGGTAGAGTCAGATTTGCGGGATGTGCAGGTCAACAAAGCCGTAAATGGTGACATCATGTGGCCGAAAGGCAAGACGCTGTCTCTGGATGATGCGGTGCGCCTGGTTGCCGATGAGTTTGGCCTGCAACCGGAGGCCCTGGCCTCGCGTCGTCACGGCGTTCGTGAAGCCAAAAGGGTAGCGTTGGAGATGTGCTGCCAGTACTGTGGCTTGAGCCAACGCCATGTGGGGGAGTACTTCGGTTATCGGGGCAATGGGGCTGTGGCCAAACAGCGGCAGCGGTTGCGGGAAATACTCGACAGCGACAGGGGGCTTCGACGAAGATACAAACGGATCGAGAAGGCGCTGGCAAAGGTCTAGTTTCTAGTTTCGATTC
>CAYUYD010000311.1:0-2969 GCA_964449105.1 uncultured Planctomycetaceae bacterium
TAAAGGCGAAATAACTGGCATTGTCCAGCATCTTGCGGGCAGCCATGCGCTTTTCCAGGGCGTCGTTCACCGTATCTTCCGGGTCGGCGAGGGCCTCGCTCAGGGCCGCGGAGGTTTTCCCACCCTGGCTGGAGTGGGCTTCGTCGATGATGACAGCGAAGGTCCGTCCCCGGTGCTCATCGCCGATTTCATCCAGGATGAACGGAAATTTCTGTACCGTGCTGATGATGATCTTTTTTCCGCTTTCGATAAACTTCCTCAGGTCGCCGGAATGCTCGGCGTGACCCACCGTCGCGCCCACTTGTGCAAATTGCTTGATCGTGTCGCGTATCTGCCGGTCGAGGAGGCGACGGTCGGTGATGACAATAATCGAGTCGAAGACGTCTTTGTCGTCCTTGCGTAAGCCGATGAGTTGATGAGCCATCCAGGCGATGGAGTTCGATTTGCCGCTTCCGGCGGAGTGCTGGATGAGATATCGCTTGCCGGCTCCTTGTTGGGCAACGTCGGCCAGGAGCTTGCGCACCACGTCGAGCTGGTGATAGCGCGGAAAAACCTGCTTGGGCTTCTTCTTCGCCGTCTTTCCGTTTTGCTCAGTGACGATCTGGGCATAGTTTTCCAGGATGTCCGTAATACCCTGGGGTGTAAGAAGACGCTTCCACAGGTAGTCGGTTTTGAGCCCATCGGGGTTCGGCGGATTGCCCGCGCCGTCGTTCCAGCCCCGGTTGAGGGGCAGGAACCATGAGCCCTTTCCCGTAAGATGCGTGCACATACGCACCTCGTGTTCGTCTACCGCAAGATGGACCACGCAACGCCCGAACGCAAAGAGACGCTCGCGCGGGTCTCGGTCGCGCCGGTATTGCTCGATGGCGTCCTCTACCGTCTGCTTGGTGAGGCTGTTCTTCAGCTCGAAGGTGGTGATGGGCAGGCCGTTGATGAAGAGGCACAGATCCAGCGCCCGGAGGGTTTCGTCCATGCTGTAGCGAAGCTGGCGGGTAATGCTGAATCTGTTGGCGGCGAATCGTTCCACCGCCTTCGGATTTCCCGGTGATGGCGTTCCGAAGAACATCTCCAGCGTGTGCTTCTCGTGTTTCAGGCCATGACGAAGTACATCAATAGTGCCGCGTTTGGAGATTTCCCCTTGCAACCGGGCAAGAAACTTTCGGCGGGTTGGCGTATCGGCATCGAGATCCAGTGCTTCCGCTACCTCTTTTTGCGTGGCCAGAAGAAAGGTACGGAGCTGAACAATGTCTACGGCAAACTCACGATCATAGTCATGCCGGTCGCTTAGGGTCCACACCTTTCTATTGTAAGGGGCGGAAACTATTTCGCTTAAACGGCCATCCGGCAATACACCCGCCGGGCGCAGGTCGGTCATTGCCGCAACAATCAGCTCTTCCAATCCCTTTTCGCTTGTGTCGGTGGTCAATAGATCCGCCTCTATCAATCCAAGTTCAACCAACCTTTTCGGCTGAGGTTTTCCCAGGCAAGACGGATGTGGGCTTCCTTATACATTCGCTTGCGGGCATTCCAGGCATAGGTTTTCGCGATCGCACCCTCGTCGCTCCCGGCCCCTTCATGCTTGGCGACCCAATGCACCGTGGCCAGGAGTTCCATGCCGAAAGGCGTCTCGAAACCCTCTATTAGTTCCGTGACGCGGTCAAACCGCTTGTGGGTTGAAGGATGGTTCCTCAGAAAGGTCTCGGCCTGCTCGGATGCATCGGGCCACAATTCGATCTGCTTATCCGGATTGTCTTCCGCATCTCCATAGCCGCTGATGAAATGCCCTTCGATCAGATTGAGCACATGCCGCAGATTCTCGGCATAAGGCCCATACAGGGCTTTCTGGTAACGCAATTGCAGGTCTTCACCCGTTTCTTGCATGAAATACATGAGCTTGTGGATCTCCAACAGGGATACGGACGGGTCCATCAGCGCCCCCAGGTAGCGCCGCATCAAGCACAGGAGGACTGCTCGACCTATGGTCATCTCGGGGGGCTTACGGACTTTGGCCATTCCTTCGATAACCGGAGCACCATTCGGTTCATACAAGAGCACCTGCACATCCGGGAGGGCGGCAAATGCGCGCTCGATCATCGGGCGAACCTCGGCCCAGTCCAGCCCCCCCAGGCCGCACCCGAGAGGCGGAACTGCAATGGAGCGGATATTGCGCCGCCGAATTTCTTCCACTAATGCTTCAAGGCCCGAGGCAATGTCTTCGATTCGGCTCTTGCCCTTCCAGTGCCGCTTGGTGGGAAAGTTGATAATGAGCTGCGGGTTATGAAGCTGGTGCAGTTCATACGTCAGCACCATGCCGGGGCGGAGTTTTTTCCCGTCGCACACCGCCTTGTAAGCGTCATAGTTGCGCGGGAAGGCCTTCCGGAACTGCAAGGCAATGCCCCGTCCCATCACCCCGACGCAATTGACGGTGTTCACGAGGGCCGCGGCGTCCGCCGACAAGATATCGCCTGTTTTCCTCTCGATCATTTTTTCCTCCAAGTTGCTAAAAATACCATGACCGTTCAATATTTACAACCGGTTGATGCGTGGTATCGCTTATCGTCTGTCTCACTTTGCCGGCGATTGCCGCATCGATGACGCCGACTTTTTCCACCAGATGCCAGGGAAAAGACTCAAAAACCAGAAACTCGGCCTGTTTGCCTTCTTTGATCACCGGATCTCGGAAATCGGCCTCTCCAACCGCGTCCCAGTTGATCTGATCGAGTTGCGCCACATCGGAGAAGAATTCCGCATACCGAGCCCCGGCATTGACGTTGCTGAATGCCCACCGCACACCACGGGCTACCGCCCAGGCCACCGTATCAAACAAATCGGCCTGCAAATGCACGATGGGGTTCTGACCCTGCCGGTAACTGATGTCGGGATGGTTTCCCCTTGACAGGATGTAGAGCATAATGGATCGCGGGCAGAAGTAGAACGGCACGTACTCTCCGACTCTTGTGCCTGGGTGC
>CAYUYD010000312.1:0-2955 GCA_964449105.1 uncultured Planctomycetaceae bacterium
TGGTCTTTCCGTTGTTCGAATCGCCCACGATCAGCAAATTCGGCATCCGCGGCCTTTCCGGCTTCCGCAATAGAGCCTGCAGGGTATCCAGGATATGTTGGGCGGCCCCATAACCGACCCAACGAGGCTGATCCATGAACTCCATGCGCTCCTGGGCAGGCATCGCCATCACTTGACGGAATTCCGGGTGGATATGCTCGTACATTGTCATGCGATGTCTCCGAGGCCCTTGATTTCGTCGTCAAGCAATTCCGTCAACCTGAAGGCCGGGGAAGACGGTTGCGGAATGGGCCGACTGTCTTGAACCGGCGCCGCCGGCGTCACCTTCTTTTCATGCTCCTTGCGCCGCTGTGCCATCCGGCGGGCCTTTTTCGTCCTGCCCGAAGCCTCTTCCACCCGTTCACGCAATTCGCCGATGGCTCGAAATATCTCGACCTGGTTGAAGTTCGCCAACCCTTCCCGTTTCAAATGTTCCCTGGCCTGACGATACTCCCAGTCGCTGCAGGCCGGCAGGGTCTGATCGGCGAACGGTATCTTGAAATACTGTCCCAAGGCCGGATCGAAAAACCAGACAGTGCTGATGTCCCGCGGATCCCGGCGAAAAACAAGTTCCTTTTTGCGCTTGGTCTTTGGATCGGTGGCGTTGATCCACGGTCTCAAGGCCTCTGCGTAATACGTCATGCCATCGATCTTCACCCCGAAGGTCTGTACGGTTCGACGGAAAGACGGCAGAAAGTCAAGCGTCACCGCCAGGCGATCGCTCGACCTGGCCGGAAGCCCTATCCCTTTGACTTCCGAATTGCCAAAGATACCAATTTCCCATTTCTTGAGCGGGGTCATCCCGAGGACCGAATGCGGCCGGTTGTGATAGATTTTGGTTATCAGGGTGACCAGCCAACCCTCAAACTCGGATTTGGTCAGTACCGCATTTTTCTCGGCGTCGTAGCCCTCGCGCTCTTTTATCGAAGAAAAGGTGGTCCCGGGCAGATCGTGAATTTCTTTGAGCAAGGTGCCGAGCAGCCGTTCGATATGACCTCCGTACCTGGGTTGCTTTACCGGCCTGAATTCGAGATTGATGCCGTACATCAGGCATGATTGCTGGAAATCGTCGGACCGGAAGTCGGTGCCGTTGTCCACATGGATGGTGACGGGAATCCCCCACACCTCCCAGGTGGCTTCCACCTTGCACATCACCATCCAATCTTCCTTCGGCAGGATGGAGTGCGAAACGCACATGCCGACCGACGTTTCCGAGGGCGGATCGAACGAAAGGTAGTAGCCGGTGACTACACGTGAGAATACGTCGATGGACAGGGTGATCCACGGCCGACCTATGGGTTTGCGATGAACGTCGTCCACCAGGATGATATCCACCGGCGTATGGTCGATCTGCACAACCGCCAGCGGATAGTCGGCGTTCGGGAACTTGCCCGCCGCCGGCAGGAATTTGTTCTTCGCCTTTTCCTTGAATCCTCGGCCGCGTAGCAGTTGCTTCTCGGAAAGCTTGGCGATCCGGGCCCTGACGGTCGAGGCGCAGGGCGCCTTGATACCACGATCATGGCAGACCCGCATGACTTCAGTCACCGCTTTCTGCACGGTGGGACGTTGGGCGGTCAGATAGTAGTTCGTGATTACCCCGCAGACCACTTCGTCGGCATGGGCCGGGATTCTTGTCTTGCCGGACTGCCATCCTCGCCTTTTCGGAATCAGTGCCGAGAGTACGCCCAATGCGTTGTACTTCTTCAGCCACCGATAAATCGTGGCAGGATCGACCTCTACTTCCTTGGCCCGTTCCTCCACTTGGTGCCGCTGCACCAGAGCCCTGTCTATGAAAGGCTTGATGACGGAATAGCGGTACTCGGCGATCTTCCAGTTTTCATCGGCGATTTCGTCGAGATCGACGGCTGGCGTGTCGCCTTCTTTTCCCAGAGGCCGCAATTCTCCGATCCGCAACGATGCGCTGCGGCCGGATTCGACCTCGACGCCGATCACAGTCTCGAAATCTAGCACCTGCGCGATACGATAAACCAGCCCGTCCTTGCGGACATAGGCGCCGACCTCGATTTTCAGCCGCTCCCGAACGGGACTGAAACCTTCGGGGGGAAGAATGTTCTCTCTCTGGTTACTCATCGGTAGGCATCCAAAATTCGGTGTTGTCGCTTAAAGGACGGCCCATGTCGCAGTCAAGCTTCCGCATGGCCAGAAGGTGCCAGATATGCGCCACACCTTCGGCCTTGTAGATTCCGTTGAAGTGCGATGCCAAAATGTAATGAAAAGGAGCCGACCCCATCTTGCGGATCGTCGCAAGCACCCATTCGCTTTCCTCCGCCGGAAAACTCATCCTCTTGTACCGTTCCAGGAAGCGGATGTTGTCGAACGTCTGATCCCGGATCCGGGACTCGTCGCATATGCGGAACGACCAGCCGGCCTCCAGGGCGTGCCGCCGAGCGGCTTTCCACTTGGGAAGCCATTTTCGCCAATTTGCCCGCCAGTCCCCGTGCGGCTTCACTTCCACCAGCATCGGCTTTGGGTAATCCCCGGGTATGCGATTGCCCAGCCGGTAATAGACAAGGAAGTCCGGGGTATAATGATGGACTCGTCCGCAGGCCTCGAAGGGAATCCTCACCGGCTGGGGCACGATATCCAACACATGTAGGAAGAATTCACACCGGATAAGAAAATCGCGCTCCAGCGTGGACTCGAACTGAATCGGGGTTTCACCCCTGAAAGCGTAAATCCCGGATACGCTCCTCCGCGTGGGACGAATTTTTCGCTGTTGAAGTTGGCGATCCATAACACAGTCGCAACTATTAACATCAATCCCGGTTGCAGTCGCAGTTATTACTGGTATTTCCGTCGCATTTATTTCCGACATTTCAACCTCTCTGGCCCAGACATCAACCCCATTGAAAAATCATCAGGAGATTCAACGAAGACGTTGAGTCGCTATTACGA
>CAYUYD010000313.1:0-2911 GCA_964449105.1 uncultured Planctomycetaceae bacterium
CGCGGTCATTTTCTTAATCGTAGGCCTGCATTTTCTGGACGTCATTCCCATGCCCTGGTCCGGACCGCGCAAAGTTGGCATGAAACGCAAAGGCATGTTGGCGGCCTTCATTCTGGGACTGGTCTTCGGCATCGCCCTGGGGCCATGCACCTTTGCGTATATGGCTCCGATGCTTGGTATTACCTTCAAACTCGCGGCCACCAATATCACCTACGGCATCCTGCTGCTGGCAGTCTATGGCATCGGACACTGCTCGGTCATCGTCCTGGCCGGTACAAGCACGGAACTTGTCCGGAAGTACCTGAACTGGAACGAAAGATCCAGGGGGGCGGTGATATTGAAGCATATCTGCGGCGTGCTCGTCCTTCTCGGTGGTATCTGGCTAATCTACACAGCCCCATAGGCCATTACCTGGCTGGAAAAATATATTGAAAAAATATATTGATTCAGATATGCTGCTCGGCTATACTTCGTTACGTGGCGAAGTAACGCATTATATCGCTTGTCATTCGAGCCGCAGCATGAGGTGGACCATGAAGGAATTCCTGGCGATTACCAAGGCGTTGTCGGACGAGAGCCGCATGCGGGCGCTGATGGCTCTGGCGAACGGCGAGATGTGCGTCTGCCAGATCATAGAGCTGCTGGGGCTGGCGCCATCCACGGTCTCCAAGCACATGGCCGTCCTACACCAGGCCGGGCTGGTCGAGACGCGCAAGGAAGGACGGTGGATTTACTATCGTATGGCCAAGGAATCCGAGATTCCTTGCGTTCGGGCCGCACTTGACATGGCTAGGAATTGCCTGGATGAGCGCCGCCAAGTCCGCGACGACGCCAAGCGACTCAAGAGCATCCGCAAGATGAACCTGGAAGATCTTTGCGCCCGTTATCACAATTGAGGAAATCGGATGAGTGCTAAACTGAAAGTCCTTTTTCTCTGCACAGGCAATTCGTGTCGAAGCCAGATGGCTGAGGGTTGGGCGAGGCGTCTCAAAGGCGACGCAATCGAGGCCTACTCTGCCGGCATTGAACCGCATGACCTGGACCCCAACGCCGTCAAGGTCATGGCCGAGGTGGGCGTGGACATCTCCGGCCACCGCTCCAAGAACGTCACGGAGTTGATGGACATTCCATTTGATTGCGTCGTAACGATCTGTGGCCACGCACATGAGACGTGCCCTGTATTCCCGGACAAGGCAAAGGTGGTCCACGTCGGGTTCGACGATCCTCCAAAATTGGCAAAGGATGCGAGGACGGAAGAAGAAGCCGGAAACTATTATCGTCGCGTCCGGGACGAAATCCGGGCGTTTGTGGAAGGGCTGCCACAAACGCTACAGAAGCCTAATACTGAGGAGTAGCAATGGGTCTGTCTCGAAACGAGGTTGCCGCCGTCGTCAAACGGCTTCGTGAGGCAGTCCGTCACAAACAATGCTGGACGTGCGATTGCCTGCAGGGGTTGCTGACGCAATTGGAGATTGACGCCGAAGAGGACGTCTCGGACATCGTTGATCCGTTGAAGGTTCAGTCCGAGCGGATGCACGGTTGCATGGGCTGTGAACCGTGTCCGCCGGGCGGGGTGTACGCCGACTACTTGCGCTGCGACAATAACGGCAACTGCTGTGATAAACCGGAGATATAATCAAATGGCGACAGAATCGTGTATTAATAAGCAGGTCAAGGGCCTCGGCGTTTTCGAGAAGTACCTTACCCTATGGGTAGTATTGTGCATTGTCGGCGGGATTGTCCTTGGCAAAGTCGCTCCGGGTTTCGCCAAGGCCCTCGACGGCCTGGCGATCTATGTAGGCGATGCGCCCGTGGTGTCCATTCCAATCGCCATCTGCCTGTTTTTTATGATGTACCCGATTATGGTGAAGATCGACTTCGCCGAGGTCATCCAGGCCGGCAAGAGCGTCAAACCCGTGGGGCTGACACTGTTCGTCAACTGGGCAGTCAAGCCGTTCACCATGTACGCCATTGCCGTCTTCTTTCTCGGCACGCTGTTCTACGGCTTTATCGGGCCGGATGCCGTGGACCTGGTGAAGATGCCGTTCGGCCTGGACCTCCCTGTCGGGGCACAACACGGCGCCGGCACAGTAGTCCTTCAGGATGGCGTCAAGATGCTACAGATTCCCCTGTGGCGCAGTTACCTGGCCGGTTGCATCCTGCTGGGCATAGCGCCATGCACGGCAATGGTGCTGGTCTGGGGCTACCTCGCCAAAGGCAACAACGGCCTGACGCTCGTCATGGTGGCGATTAACTCGCTTACTATGCTTATTCTGTATGGCGTCCTGGGCGGCTTTCTGCTTGGTGTAGGCCGGCTGCCGGTCCCGTGGCAGGCGCTGCTGCTGTCGATTGCTATCTACGTCGCGTTGCCGCTTGTAGCCGGGCATATCTCCCGAAAATGGGTCATCGCCGCCAAAGGCGAAGCATGGTTCAAAGAGAAGTTCCTCCACGTTCTGACGCCGGTAACCATCCTGGCGCTGCTGGTTACGCTGGTGCTGCTTTTCAGTTTCAAAGGCGAAGCGATCCTTTCAAACCCGCTGACAATCCTGTGGATCGCGGTTCCGCTGTTCATCCAGACCAACCTGATCTTCTGGCTGGGATATGGTCTGGCGAAATTGCTGAAGCTCGAGTACCGTGACGCTGCCCCCGCAGCGATGATCGGTGCGTCAAACCACTTCGAGGTCGCCATCGCAACCTCTGTGATGCTCTTTGGTCTGTCGTCCGGCGCGGCATTGGCCACGGTGGTCGGCGTGCTGATTGAAGTTCCCGTGATGTTGATGCTGGTGAAGGTCTGCCTGCGAACGCGGAACTGGTTCAAATGAGGCCGGGGCGCGTAGGGATTTTGGCGGGGATGTCGGTGGCACAGGCTTTTAGCCTGTGCATGTTCCGGCTGCGTGGACCGCACAGGTTG
>CAYUYD010000314.1:0-363 GCA_964449105.1 uncultured Planctomycetaceae bacterium
TTAGTGATCCGGTGGTTCCGCATGGAAGGGCCATCGCTCAACGGATAAAAGGTACTCTGGGGATAACAGGCTGATCGCGCCTGAGAGTTCACATCGGCGGCGCGGTTTGGCACCTCGATGTCGGCTCATCGCATCCTGGGGCTGAAGCCGGTCCCAAGGGTTTGGCTGTTCGCCAATTAAAGCGGTACGCGAGCTGGGTTCAGACCGGCGTGAGCCAGGTCGGTCCCTATCTGCCGTGGGCGCAGGAATTTTGAGAGGATTCTTCCTTAGTACGAGAGGACTTGGAAGGACCGACCTCTGGTGCACCGGTTGTCGCGCTAGCGGCACTGCCGGATAGCTACGTCGGGAAAGGATAACCGCTGA
>CAYUYD010000314.1:373-2884 GCA_964449105.1 uncultured Planctomycetaceae bacterium
AAGCGGGAAGCCCACCTCAAGATTAGAATTCCATGTTACCTTCGGGTAACGAGAGTCCCCTGGAAGACTACCAGGTTGATAGGCCGGAAGTGTAAGGCGCGAAATCGCTTCAGCTAACCGGTACTAACGGACGATTGCTTGATCACATTTATCATGGGCCTCCAAAAGGCCAAACCGCCTGATGTGCGGTGAACCTCATTACTACCTCTATGGAGTTTTAGGTTCTGTCTGAAACAGTTTTCAGACAGAACATGGTCCTTCTGGTCCATTTAGGTTGATGTTGCACAAATATAGGGAGATGGTTATGTGTGAAGAAAAGAAGTGTTGCGAGAGTTCTGAAGAACCGAAAAAAACCGAGGAATGCTGCCCCGAGCAGCCCAAGGAGTGTAAGGAAGAAGCCAAGAAAGACTCCTGCTGCAAATAAATAAAAACCACCGCGTCGTTCCGGCCTGCCGGTTGGGCGACGCATTGGCGGTGTCCATACGCTACGGGAAACACCTGTTCCCATCTCGAACACAGTAGTGAAGACGTAGCGGCCGATGATACTGCGTATGCGGGAAAGTAGGTTAACGCCGCCTTATACCAAAGGCCTCCGGGTGAAAATCCGGAGGCCTTTGCTTTGCGCGGAAGGCGACAGCCTGATTGTGCACAGTTCGTTCAAGAGTCTCAGGCCGGTGGCCGGCGGGCCGACGACGGTAATCCGGGCACTGCTCGATATAATTGGCCCGAAGCAGGTAGGGCGTGCAACTTGTTGCACGCGGAACCTGTCGGGGTAGTGTTGCTCGAGCAACAAAGTTGCTCGCCCTACCGGACTCCGGTTATTTGCACGCCGGAGGAACTTCAGGAGTTTTGAAATGAAAGAAGACCCTATCATAGAAGAAATCAGGGCTGTTCGCCGTGAAATCATGGCCGAATGTGATAATGACCCTGAAAAATATTATCAGCACCTTCTCCGCATGCAGAAGGAATTATCCAAAACGCACAAGATCGTTTCCGGCTCGCCCAAGCCGCTGGTCAGGGCCAAAGCGAAGACATAACCGCAGCAACTGCGGATGTAGTCCACGAATTACACGAATGAAGAAGAATCGTGCGATTCCGGATTAATTCAATTCGTGAAATTCGTGTCAATTCGTGTAATTCGTGGCTCACATTCGCAGGACGAATTGCTTTCCATCCTTTTCCAGCACGACGTGGTGTTTTCCGATGGTAACGACTCTTGCGCCGTTGACGTTATCCCCGACAGTTACCATGTGGCTGTTAATGATGGCATAGCCTTTCCCGCCGGAGGCCAGGATGCCGCCGAGCGTGAATTGGTCAGTGGCCTTTTGACTTTCGGGCGTCTGTTCGACGACGACCGATGGAACTATGGCGGCGGGTTCAGGCGGCGGTGCAGTTTTGGGTGTTTGGACGGCGTTTCGGCTTAGGATGCCGGAGAGGGTCTGTCGCAGTGCGGCGATGGTGGATTTTTCGGGCGTTTTGTCGGGTACGGTCATCTTTTCTTCGTCGGCGGGCGGCGTTTGCGTTTCGAACAAGGCGGATGGGGCGCCGCCGGCCTCGGCCTCGACCGGACCTCGCTGGTCCGGCGGAAGCGTAAGGTGCATTATCATCGCTACGGCTGCGATTACACAAACACCCAGCGCAGCAGCGCCTCCCAGGCTCGTCTGATTTTTCCTCAACAGGCGGGAAAGATTTTCTTTCGCAGCGGTTCCGTATGAGGCCGGACCTGTCGAAACCTTGTCGCCATAGAGGTGCTTTACGCCGTGCGTCGAACGCTTGACCGGCGGCGTTTCCGTGTTTTGGCCGATGTCTTCGGCCCGCTTGAGCGCTTCATTTATCAGGCTCATCAGGCTGCCTCCTTCATGTCGCCGATAGCAAGTCGGACGATTTCCTTGTCGATGTCACCGGCGCCCCTGAGGAACCCTGCCAGGAGGGTCCTGTCGCTGATGGCGTTTATCAGGCGGGGCGTCCCGCCCGAGTAATTGTAAATCTCGTCGATCGCTTCTTCATTGAATCGCACCTCGCCTGCGCCGCCCGCAATGACCAGCCGATGGTGGAGGTATTCGGCCGTTTCGGTCCTGTTCATCGCAGCCAGGTGGTAGCGGACCGTTATACGCTGCGCCAATTGCCGAAGGGCGGGACTGTTGATTTTCAGGCGGAGTTCCGGCTGGCCGACCAGGATAATCTGGAGCAGTTTTCGGGAATCCGTCTCCAGATTGCTCAGTAGGCGCACCGTTTCCAGCAGTTCGGTGGACATGTCCTGCGCCTCGTCGATGATGAGTACGGCGTCGCGCCCGGCGTCGTGAACCTTCAGCAGGAACGAATTGAGCCGGGTGATACACCCCAGGCGGTCGCGGCAGCGAGTGTCGATACCGAATTCCGCTACGATTGCCCGCAGAAGTTGCGTGGCGGTAAGCATCGGGTTGAGTATCAGGGCAGTGTAGTAATCTCCGCCCAGACAGTTCAGCAGTTTTCGGCACAGCGTGGTCTTGCCCGCGCCGACCTCGCCGGTAA
>CAYUYD010000315.1:0-2863 GCA_964449105.1 uncultured Planctomycetaceae bacterium
TACCGGTTCTCCATTTCAGATGTTTTGTGTCTGTTTCGAATGTTTTTTCTCTACGAGCGCCCTGTACTCAGGCCCGCAGTTATACGCGCAGAATGGGAAAATCCCTTCCGGCGTGGAATACAGTATGACACACCGCTTGAGACGTTGCACGTCGTAATTGTAGCGGTCCTGGAAGTGCATCCCCGCGCACAGCAGCGTCTTGTAGGTGTGTTTCTCGCCCTCGCCGCGACCGAGATTTTTATCGACCAGGCCTTGGAGGCTTCGGACGAATTTTTCAACGTCCAGCCCCGGCGGGGCGCACTCGGAACGGAAATGCCGCTTGAACATCCGAAAGACGGCGATTTTATCCAGCCAGGTCATTTTGCCGTTTTTCTTTTCGATTCGTCCGGCCAGGCGGTTCATATCGCTGAACATCCCTTCCACATCGACAACCTGCGGGAAGGGATACGCCTTCCCGTCCGGCGAGACCAGAAAGTACGTCCCAAACGCGCAGTCCGGGTGGCAGGAGGGGCGAATCTTGGGTCGGCCCGTTATCGCCTGGAGGAACCGCCCCAGTGGCGCAACGATCGACAGCGGGTACATATCGCGCAACGGTTCGGCCCCGGAAGCCGCGGCGATGTCGTGCGCCAAATCGCCGAGGGTATATCGGCCGGCGGCGACCTCGAACGGGTCGGCCCGGCCTGAGAAACTCACCGGCTGATAACTGATGCCGCTGACAACGTCTATATTCGCGATGGCGAAGCGGAAAATCTCGCCTACCTGCTCGTCGTTGACGCCCTTGAGTATGGTCGGAACGAGGCATATCTTCAATCCAATCTTTCGGCAGTTCTCGATGCAGGCGAGTTTCTTTTCCCAGATGCCGGGATAGTTCCGCGTCTGCCGGTGAGGTTCTTCCCCTACGCCGTCGAACTGGAGGTAGAGCGTATGGACGCCGGCATCGGCTGCGGCGCGGGCGAATCCGGCGTCGGAAAAGCGGATCCCGTTGGTGGCGACCTGGATGTGCGAGAAGCCCATCTCCGCCGACGCAGAGACGATGCGCAGGAAATCCGGATGGATCGTCGGTTCGCCGCCAGTGAACTGCACAGCCGTCGCCGGCGTAGGGTTCATCTCGCGCAAAACCCGCAACTGCTCGACGACCTGTTCAAATGTCGGTTCATAGACGTACCCGTTCACGCCGGAATTAGCGAAGCAGACCGGGCAGCGCATGTTGCAGCGATTGGTCAGGTCGATCTGCGCCAGGCATGAGGCCGAAAGGTGCTGTCCGCACAGCCCGCAGTTAGACGGGCATCGCCCAGCCTGTCGGGCGGGGTTGCGCCGGCCAGGGGCGTCCTCGAAGGTCCACCACGCAGACTTGGAGTAAAGCAGCGCGTCGCTGCTGATGCAGTCTCGGAAGTGCCCGTGCTGAGGGCAGGTTTTCTCGATATACACCGCTGTGTCCTCGACGAAATATCGCCCCGGTATCACCGTGCAGCACTGGGGACAGAGCGTCTCGACCGTCCGGGGCAGGCGGCGCAGCAGCGGCTGAATGGGCGAGCCGGTCAATGTATGCGTCGGGCTGCCGGGGAAGTCAGGCTGCGCCTGCGACCAGATTGTGTCGGCGTGGACCTCGGCGTTACTTCCGCAGCCGGGGCATTGGTAGGTCAGAACGATTTGTTCGCCTTTCCGGTCAAACTCCGCCAGGACAACTTTCCGGCAAAGCGGGCAGGTCGCGCTTGTCGCCACCGGCAGCGACAAGTAAGCGTCCTCAAGCCGCCTAATCGACCGCCGAAATTGTTCCAACTCATCGCTCACGGCCGCAGCGTCATCTCCGGGTGTCTTCTGTTGACTCGATGCAATCAGCGTCATTACTTTTCCATCGCCGCCGTACCGGCGACGGCTAAACGGGTCTATTTGAACCACGGGGGGTAACAGCGCGGGCGATTCTTCCGCCGGCTGTAGGAAAGGGCCAGTTCCATGAATATGTCAAGGTCGCGCTCCATATTGGAGGTAGTCGCGTCAAAATAAAAGTTCCTGATGGGGATGCAGTCGTGGTCGCGCGAGACGGAATGATAGACCGCCTCGGAGACGATCCCGTTCATGCAGGAGAACGGGCTGATGTCGATGATGCCGTCGGCGCCCTTTTCGTACAGGTACACGCTCTTTCCGATCGACAGGACCATCTCTCCCAGCGCGCCGTCGGCGGGCAGATAAGGCCAGCCGGGCTTTAGCACCTCTTCATAGAGATCGTGCGGTTCCTCGTATCCGATGAAATCCTGCTCGAAAGGCGCATAGAGTTTCGCCTCGTACCTGTGCTGGAGGTGGTTTTTTATTACGGCGGCGAGCATTTTACCGCTGAAAGTCTTTCCATCCCGCTTCAGGATGGTTTTCTGCGACCAGTTCGTGTACCAGACCCACTCGCCGACGTCGGACAGCCAGGCCTCTCCTCCGTGGGCCTCGATCCGCCGAAGCGCGTCGCGGTTGCTGAAGGTGTTCATCCGGCAGAATATCTCGCCGACCACGCCGATCAGGGGACGGCCTTTCGTGTAAGTGGCGGGAACCGCGCGGAATGTGTCGCGCATATCTACCAATGCCGCAAGTATTTTCCCAAACCGCTCCCGCCCGGTCAGGGCCTGGTCCGAGACCACTACATCGAGCGCGTCGAGCGAACTTTCGAATACCTCGTCGGCGTCGCCGGCGGCGTTCCGGTCGTCTCGCCGACATCGAAGAACAGTTACGACGATTTCACCGCCCATGCGCCGGACTTCATGAAACGGGCGTGGTGGGCGATGGTGTCGGCCGACATTCTGGTCAAGATGCTGCTGAAGACCCGCCCGTACGAGAACGCCGCCGGCGACGCCGACGAGGTATTCGAAAGTTCGCTCGA
>CAYUYD010000316.1:0-2852 GCA_964449105.1 uncultured Planctomycetaceae bacterium
GCGGAACGTCCCGCCGGGAAGGTCAATAAAGAGAGCGGGATTACAGGGATTTTAATCCTGCTGGAAGAAAAAGAAGAAAAAAAAGAAAGAGAGCGGGATTACAGGGATTTTAATCCTGCTGGAAGAAAAAGAAGAAAAAAAAGAAAGAGAGCGGGATTACAGGGATTTTAATCCTGCTGGAAGAAAAAGAAGAAAAAAAAGAAAGAGAGCGGGATTACAGGGATTTTAAGATTACAGGGATTTTTCTTTTGTTATTTTAAAATCCAGTAATCCGGTAATCCCTAAAATCCTGCTATCTTTGTTTCCGTAGCGGCCGAAGTTTATTTAACCATTCAAAGGTCAATATGAAGCGAATCGCGTCAATTCTGGTTGTGGCGTTTTTGTTGACCGGCTGCGGCTGGTTCGAACGAAAGGACCGCATCATCCAGCCTGACGAAGAGGCGCCTGCCGCCGCCCCGGCCACTCAGCCGACAGAGGGTGGCACAAGTCTTCAGCCTGTGCCACCTGAACAGACGACCCGCCCATCGCCTGACTATCATGTCGTCGGGAAACCCGAGGTAGTCGCCGCAGCCTCGCTCCAGGTCAATAATAAATTTATCACGCTTCAGAAGTTGCTTGACCCGATTGGGCCTAAACTCACCGGGGCCGCCGCGGGCGGCGCAAACGAGGAGGCCTTCCGCATCAGGGCTTCGGGGCTTATCCGCGATGAAATTCGCAGGCAGGTCGAGCACGTGCTACTTCTGGCAGAGGCCGAGAATTACCTTACCGATGAGGAGAAAAAGCGGGTCGATGAATGGGTTGTCGGTCGGCTTCGCCAGGCCGTTGCCGAGTCGGAAGGAAGCAGGGCGCGATTTGAACAGCGCCTCCGCGACGAAGGAACCGACCTGGCGACCTGGCAGAAGGATTTGACCGAAACGATGCTGATTCGCAATTACATGGAAAACCGGCTTGGTAAGCGAATCGTGGTAGATCGTCGTATGATGTGGGATTACTACGTCGCGCACCGCCGGGAGTTCTCCCGGTCCGACCGCGTGCAGATGCAGATTATTTCCATCCCCGGCGACGAATTTCTTCCAAAGGACCGCGAGCCTACCGAAGAGGATCGCCATGAGTCGCACAACAAAGCGAAGGACCAGATCAATAAGGCCGCCGCCGCGCTGTCGAACGGGGGAAAATTTGATGAAGTCGCCAAAAAATTCAGCGCCGGACCGATGGCGGCTTCCGGCGGGGTCTGGCCTCTGATGGAAAGGGGGAGTTTCCGCGCCGAAGCCGTCGAAGAATCCGCCTTCGCCCAGGGCGTGGGGCGGACAAGCGGGGTTATCGAAACGCCCAGAGGTTTCTACATCGTCAGGACGCTGGACATCAGGGGCGGCGAGAAACTCCCGTTCGAGAAGGTACAGGAAGAGATAGCCGATAAACTCCGCCGGCAGCAGTTCCAGAAACTCGCCACAGAATACCGCGAGAAACTATACGAAAAGGCGGTAGTCATCGACGCCGACCGCTTCGAACGCATCGCCGTAGATGCGGCAGTGCTAAAGTTTTACCGAAAGTAGCAGGTTACAGGTCTTTCCACGCTTCATCCTCTTCCGGGCGAAGCCAGTCTTTTTTCAAAGACGATTCGCTCATCATTATATCTGGCCCTTTGCGCTCGGATGCTTGCCCGTCCCAGCGGTGCGATTTGATGGAGTTTATGATTGCCGCGGCGCAGCGAATGGCGGCCAGGCCTGCGGCGGCGGGCACGACCGGTTCGGCGCCCTCGGCGACGCATCGGTAAAACGCCTCGGCCTGTTTGCGCAGCGGCTCGACGTCGTCGGATATTTTCAACTGCTCGACCTTGATGAGTTTGGTGTAATCGACCTTACCGGCCAGTTCGCCCAGGTTTTTCACGTCCATCTGACGGGCCATCTGGATTAAATCCGTGTTCTCGCTCTTCTTGACGACGATGCCGACCTTTCTGCCGTAATCGACCGACAGGTACGCCTGCTCGGAGAAGATGCGCATCTTCCGCTCGCTCTTGATGGCCAGGCGCGAAGCAGTCATGTTGGCGACGCAACCGTTCGAGAAGGTCAGCCGAGCGTTGGCGATGTCTTCGGTGGCGCCGAGAACGCTGACGCCGACGGCTTCGACCTGTTCCGGCTCGTCGCCGGCCAGCATCAGCACCAGGTCGATGTCGTGGATCATCATGTCCAGCACCACGCCGATGTCGGCGGAGCGGAACGTGAACGGGCTGATGCGGTGCGCCTCGATGAATTTCGGCGTGATGTCGAACCGGCGAATGGCTTCGACGGCTGGATTGAACCGTTCGGTGTGCCCGACCTGGACGCAGGCGCCGGTTTTTCGAGCAAGGTCGATGAGTTCCTCGGCTGCGGCGATGCTGTCGGCGATGGGTTTTTCGATAAGGACGGCCTTTCCGGCGGCGACGAACGGTCTGGCCGCTTCTATGTGGGCGCTGGTGGGCGTAGCGATAACGGCTGCATCGACGAGTTCGACGGCTTTGGCGATGCTCGTTGCGGGGACGTTGTACTTTTTTGCAGCCGCTTCGGCGATGGCGGCGTTCGTATCGACCACGCACGCCAGTTCAACCTCCGGCATCTCCGAGATGACCCGGCAGTGCAGGCTGCCCATCCGCCCCAGACCAATTACTCCGACGCGAATACTCATTGTCCTTCGATTCCTTTATTGACCTTCCCGGCGGGACGTTCCGCTGAATGGCAAAATAAACTTCGGCCGCTACGGAGACAAATATAGCAGGATTTTAGGGATTACCGGATATTTTTATTTTCGATTTTGGATTTTAGATTTTTGATTTCACGAAAAAACCATCGCGAAGGCGTAGGCCCCAATCGAAAATC
>CAYUYD010000317.1:0-2851 GCA_964449105.1 uncultured Planctomycetaceae bacterium
ATCTGCTCGACCTGGTGTCCGTCAGGGCGAACCTGTATTTTGATCTGGTCGTTCTGGTGCCGGATGACCTTGTCGCGCCATTTTTCGGCGTCTTTAAATTCCGGAAACATTATGGAGATGAAGCCGGCGCCCTCTGCCTCAAACAGACCGTGGTTCTCGGGCGTGAAATGCTCGACGAGGTAAGAGGCGTGGTCGTGGAGTGAGTTCAGGAAGGCTGCCAGTACTTCGGGCGTAAAGGACGGTGAGTCCAGGAAGTGCTGAAAGTGTCCTGTCCAGGTATAACCCCGGTTACCCACTTCCCACCGTCGCCAGGCATAGTATATCTGGTTTTCCGTCTTGCGAGGATTCTTGCGGATCCAGTCCAGCAGTTGCGCGCACCATTCGCGGGCGTACTTCTCATCGCCCGTGTGCCAGTAGGCCTTGGCCATCGCGCTCCAGAAGTACATCCGGTGCAAACCCCACATCCACTCATGGTCCGGGGTGGGGTTGGTTGACCAGTCGATATCCTTGCCGACGAAGTGTGGCGGATAAGCCGAGTTGGCCAGGAAAATGTGCTTGAGGGCATCGTCGGCAACCTTAATGTCCCTTTCACTGGCGTATTTACCGAGGGACTTCTTCCTGTCGGCACGATCAAGAGGATGTTTGACGGACTTTCGCGCGCGGTAGTAGGCCAGGAGTTCCTTCGCCGCATTGGCAGGGTCGTCGGCAGATGCTTTGACCTTCTCAAGCCCCGGACGGTTCAGGTCCAGACGTTCCAGCAGAACTTTGGTCGAATCTTCCATTTGTGGTGCTCCTGATAGAGCCATCGTGGTGAAAAACAAAATCATATTGGCTGTCATAACTTGCTCCTAATCCATTGAGATAAATTGCCGGGACTTCGTCCCTGCCTGCGCCTACTGTCCCTTTTCTTTTACTGATTTGTTCAGTTCTTCCAGTGCGGCTGCGCCGGCTTCTTTGAGGTCGTCCCGAACGGGCGCGCCGCCGCGCCTGGGCGCGGGGGCTTTGCGCTCGGCGTAAGTCCTGGCAGCCGCCTTCGCCTCGTCGATGTGCACACGGCATCGTCCGAGGTTGCGAACGGCAGCCACGCGGTTCCGCGCGAAAATTCCCAGCGGATCGGAATTCGCCAGTTCGCCAATAAGTACAATTTCATCGTCGGCGCTGAGCGGCATCAGATGCCCTGCCTGCTGCTGGGCGATACCGGGAATCTCCACGTCCGTCATTCGAGGCACGCAGGCGAGCACGGCGCATGGCTGGATACCGCGCAGACCGCGAAGATGCTCCAGAAGAAGCACTCGCATCATCACCGGCTGGGAAACCTCCACGTCTTTCCGCCTCTCCGCCGTGGCGCGATCCGTCCGGTAATCCTGCACGACGCCCTTCTGGTTGAAATATCGCACGACGCGAACCGTATTTTTGAAGCCGGCTTCGGACGTGGCGGCATTGACGATGGCGTCGGCTGCGTCGGCCCGCTGCGTCTGCGCCAGCATCGCCGCCGTATCAAGGCATTCAAGCCCATCCGGTTCTGCCAGTTTTTCGATGTATCCGGGGATGTTGTCTGCGCCGATATCGGTAAAATCCAATGCCCCTATCGCCGTCTCTGCCGCTGCGCTGTCCGCAGGACTCTGCGAGAGCGGGTCGGCGGCGGCGCCGCGATCAACTCTGGCGACCGCCGTGGCGCCCCAGAAGGCCGTCGCCGTCGGGCAGTGAAACAGGATCGCCCACGCATTGACCCGGCTGGAGCGGGAATAAACCACCTTGCCGGCGACCGTCCGGCTGACGCCGCCGTGAGGGACCGGCTCGTGGTGCAGACCTATCACCAGGACGAATTCGTAATCTTCCGAAAAACCGACATCGGGGAAGGGTTTTTTCGCAACGGCGCCGCCGGCCTGGTCTTTGCCTTCTTCTTCGACCATATCGGGGAGGACGACCTTCAGGCCGGCTTTTTCCAGCGGCCCGACGACGTTTTTCAGCAGTCCAGCCTCTACTCCCTCAGGCCAGTAACTTTTCGACGACTCGCCACCGCCGAAGGGGCTGCGGGCGATGACGGCGACGGGGTTTGAGGCCTTATCGAATTTCGCCCATGCCTTTGCCGCCTCGCCGCTGCGTTTGGCCGCCTGTGCAGCCGGCATCGCGTACTCATCCTCAAACTTGTAGAGTACCTCGAAACGGTCTTTGTCAATCTTGCGTACTTGCCGCAATGCCTTGGCATCGACCGCCTGCCCGCCCGACTTCGGCGGGACAACGGGCGGAGCAGCCAGAACAACACCACCCGCCGCCAGAATCAGAATTGCTGCAATTCGACCTTTCATAGTGTTTCTCCTGTCCGCGTAATTCTACCCCTTAAACCCGCCAAATACAGGGAAGTTTTTCGCCGCCCTGCGGTACGGCGGCACAGGTTTTACCCAACGGGAATGATTCGAAACAATCATAAGGAAATACGCACATGTTGAACTTCCAACTCTGGCGATGCATAATCTGGCAATGGATTATCGTGAATTCGAAAGAGGGTTAATATGCCAGGTTTGACTTCCAAGGCATTCGCCGGAAGGTGGCAGGACAGTGAACTAAAGGAGCGATCCGGTTCACAGGAGCAATTCATCGACCTTTGCCGGATGCTCGGACACGCAACGCCCGCCGAAGCCGATCCGAAAGGCGATTTCTTTACCTTTGAGAAGGGAGCGGAAAAGCAAGGCGGAGGCGACGGATGGGCCGATGTCTGGTACAAGGGGCATTTCGCCTGGGAGTACAAAGGCAAGCACGCGAATCTTGAGGCGGCATATGATCAACTTTTGAAGTATCGTGAGTACCTCGAAAGTCCCCCGCTTCTGATTGTCAGCGACATGGACCGCTT
>CAYUYD010000318.1:0-2845 GCA_964449105.1 uncultured Planctomycetaceae bacterium
ATCAATGGATTTAAGGAGTTATACCGCGCACGACAAATTAATGCGCTCGGTATCGGAAGCACCTGACGAGCCGCGACCGTTAGGGAGCGGTCGGACCGATGCGAAAGTCTTAGCGACCGCTCCTTTACAGTCGCGGCTCGTTTATCTCCCGCCAGCGCATTAACTTTTCGTGCGCGGTATTACCCCGCGGTTTTCATAAAGCATGCTTCCGAGTTCTCCTTGCAGAATAGCATCCTCGCCACGAACAAATAAATAATCGGCGCGCCAAAATTTATCATTGCTCCTAAGTGAGCGTGTAGTTACACTGCCGTTCCTTATGGCCCGGCCTGCGGAATTACAGGGAGAATTATCGGCAAGTTACATGAGAATGTTTTTAACCATTATGGTGTTGCATATTGCGGCTGTGTGCGCGTCGGCGGCTGATCAGCCCGACGTGATCAGCGTCTCCAGAGTGTTTTCACCGTATGTTCGGTCGGAGCAGTGGGGACAGATAGCGGCCAGACTTCGCAATCCGACAGACCGGGCGGTGCAGGTCAGGTTTATCTATGATGGTTTTCCGGGGGAAAAAATTGACTACACACGAACCGTCAACCTGCCTGGCATGACCCAACGAACGGTCCGGCTGGGTCAGCGCGTCGGTCCCATAGAGATAGAGAAAAACCGCTCGTTAACGAAAAAAATCCTGCCCTATGAGCCGGCATTCAGGTTGGAAGACGCCCAAACCAATAAAATCCTCGATAGCGACTTTACACTGGTTTCCCCGTTGTCGCCCGCACAATGCTGCCTGGCCTATGTCGATCCGGAAGACCCGAAGGGGCAGGACCATTCTTACCTCGGAAAAATTCCGGACAAACCCTTCGGCGACGTCGCCCTGGTCAGTTCACGCCAGCAGTATCTGCCCGACACCTGGTACGGATACTCGCTGCTGAAGATGCTTGTTCTTTCGTCGGCCGAACCGGCTGGACTGTCGGACAGTCAGATCGACGCGGTTCTTGACTGGGTCGGACGCGGAGGAGTGCTGCTTGTTACCGCTCATTCGGCTGCCGACCGCACGCTCGCCGGCAAGATGGCAGAAGCCGCCGGCGTAGTTGTTTCCGGGGCTCATCAGGAGTATCGGCTCGATGCCTCCGCAGTCAACGGCGGCGGTCGTTTTGAAGCGGACCTGAAGACCCTGATGATAATGGCGCACTTATGCCCCACGGAAGCCGACGTCCTGTGGGAGGCCAACGGTTTGCCTCTGCTGACGACTCGCAGACACGGGGCAGGGGCAGTCCTGGTCCTGGCTGTGCCGGTCGGCGCCTTGGCGACGAACCAGACCGGTCCGCTGTGGCAGACAATCGCCAGACAGACGGATCGCGTCCAGCCGATTTCTCCGGATGCTTTCCCCGCAGCGGCAGAGAGCATGTTGACTCAGATTGCCGGTCGTCGCAGCCCGGACCGGCGAACTCCGGCGTGCATTATCGGCGCTCAGGCGGCGCTGTTCCTGCTGCTGGGGTTGTTCCTTCATCTGCGACGTCGCGGCGAATTGGTCTGGGTGGCGATGATCCCCCTGGGACTGCTGGGCGGTGTGGGCCTGCTGATCTGGGGTATGACGTTCCGCGACGAGCCGAGGGTAAGTTTCCTGTCGCTCGCCACGGCGAGGCCGGACGGGAGGACGCACGTTCAACAACTATCAACCTATTACACGCCCGAAACCGAGAATATCGACTTTTCGTCGGGTTCGCCGCTGGGGACAATCCATCCGTTGGCGTCAGATACCGCTTCGGTGATGGAAACGGTGGAGGTTGCCGGTAAGCGGACCATGGTCCTGGAGGGCGTGATGGTAATCGCCAACAGTTCCCGAACCGCTTACGCCGAAGCGCCGGTGAACCTGCCGGGGCGGCTGGTCGCCGAGGTGCGACTGGGGCCTAAAGGATTGGAAGGGGCGATAACCAACAACACCGGCGAGGACGTCTTCGACGCCATAGTAGTTACCGGCGGCGAAGCCTATGCCGTCGGGCTTCTGCCGGCGGGACGCACCACCACCATTGTCGTTCACGACCCGCCGTTACCGAAAAATACCTACATCGAAAAGAACTTTCGAGACGGCAAGGACCTGCTCCGCAACGACCTGATTGCCGCATTGGTCAGTCCACCGTCTGCATCGCGGCGCTATCTGTCCGACCCGACGCCCATGCTTCTGGGCTGGTCCCGCAAGCCATTGCTGGACCCACTTGGCAAAGCCGGCCAACAGGCCGAATCGAATGGTTTGACGTTACTAACATCTCCGCTGCCGCTGCTGAAATCACCGTCCGGAACAAAGGTCGTCGTTCCCGGCGGGCTGCTGAAACTGGACATCGGCGGGCATCCGCCGGTCTGGGTTCCGAAGGATCGCCGCTTCAACGAGTCCACCCTGACCGGCGAGGTGGAGTTGAGTTTCGCCCCCCCTTCCGGCGCCGGCGAGATCACCGACGCCAGTGCTGTTATGCGGATTACGATGCGTGCGCCGAACTGCCGAATGAGTGTTTTCGGCTTCGTCGGACGGGAAGGCCATCCCGGCGCGCCGGGAGTAAAAACATTGATAAAAACGGTGGACCGTCCCGTCGGGACATATAAAATTACAGTCGATTCCCTCGCGCCCGTCGCAGACTCGCCTGCGACTCGACTGAGCTCGTCGAAGTCTGGCAGGCAGGACCGGACAGGCAGGTATAAAATCACTATCGCGGTGGACCCGCTGGAAGCGACCGAGTCCGTTATGCAGGAAAGTATTTCGACGTTATGGAAAATTGAATCGTTGAACCTGACCCTCGAAGGGATGAGTAAATAGAAAAGAAAAGAGAGCGGGATTACAGGGATTTTAAGATTA
>CAYUYD010000319.1:0-2830 GCA_964449105.1 uncultured Planctomycetaceae bacterium
AGGCCAGCCAAAACCTTTGATCGAAAAGGCGACCAAATCAACCTACGCCCTGCCTGGTTATAACCCGGTGCCGGTATCCCTGGCAACCGATTTCTTCGGACGCCCAATCCGCTCGCCCTACCTGCTCTCAGCCTCGCCGGTCACGGATGGGTTGGAGCAGATAACAAAAGCCTATGAAGCTGGTTGGGCCGGCGCCATCATGAAGACCGCCTTCGACAACGTTCCGATCCACATCCCTTCCGAGTACATGTTCACCTTCAGCCCTTATACCTACGCCAACTCGGACAGCGTGACGAGACAACCGCTCGAGCGCGTCTGCAGCGAGGTGGAGCAGTTGGCCAAGCAGTGGCCTGACCGGCTGACCATGGCCTCCACGGGCGGCCCGGTGACGGGTCACGACGAGAGCGACGCGGCCGGCTGGCAGTCGAATACCAAAAAGCTCGAATCGGCCGGCGTCATGGGCATCGAGTACTCGTTGTCTTGTCCGCAGGGTGGCGACGGCACCGAGGGCGACATCGTCTCCCAGAATGCAGCTCTAACAGCCAAGATCGTCGGATGGATCATGGAGGTCGGATCCCCCGAAATCCCTAAGCTTTTCAAATTGACGGCCGCCGTGACTTCCATCATACCGATTCTTCGGGCGATACGACAGGTACTCGCAAAGTATCCGGGCAAGAAGGCCGGGGTTACACTTGCGAACTCTTTCCCCACGCTCGCCTTTCGGCCAGCCACGGATAAGCGCAAGTGGGAGGAAGGCGTCATCGTCGGCATGAGCGGCGAGGGTGTCACGCCTATCTCATACTTAACACTGGCGCAGGCCGTGCCGGAAGGCGTGGAAATCTCCGGAAACGGCGGGCCGATGAACTATAAAGCCGCCATGGATTTCCTGGCTCTGGGTGTCAAAACCGTTCAGTTCTGCACGATTGCCATGAAACATGGTATTGGGATCATAGAGGAACTCGAGTCCGGTACTGCCTTTCTGATGCAGGAACGCGGCATCAAGTCGGTTCGAGAATTGATTGGAATTGCTCAACCGCATCCGGTCACCGACTTCATGGCTCTCTCGCCGGTCAAGAAGGTTTCAGAAGCCGATCACGATTTGTGCGTCTCGTGCGGAAACTGCGCCCGCTGCCCTTACCTGGCTATCGAACTCGACGAGGAGCGCCTGCCTAGGACAGACCCGGCCAAGTGTATTGGCTGCTCGATCTGTGCGCAGAAATGCTTCGTCGGTGCGATCGCCATGCGTACGCGCAGCGCCGAGGAACTCGAAGTATTGAAAGAGCATTAAGCGAAGCCTGCAAAGAACCTCGCGAGAAAAAGAATTAGACTTTATTGGGAATAACCTTTCTTGCATTGAATTGCTCGAATTGAGCGAATTATTTTTCGCCTGCACTGGCATCAGGCCAGGGAAAAATTCGCGAAAATTCGATGCAAAAAAAAAGGAGAGAATATGACAATTCGATTTGAGAATGGCATCGTGGCGACCTTGGGCCAGAATAACCGGGTTCTGTGGAACGGGTCAGTCGTCACCAATGGAGAACAAATTACGGCGGTTGGTGATTCCGCCAATATGAAGGAACGTTTTCCCGATGCGGAAATGGTGGATTGTACAGGCAAACTCATTCTGCCTGGTTTTATCTGCACCCACCACCACTTTTATTCCACCATGGCGCGCGGCATGGCCATTCCGGGAGAACCAGCTTCCAGCTTCGTTGAAATCCTCGAGCGACTTTGGTGGAAACTTGACAAAGCGCTCTCTGCGGAAGATATTACCCTTTCTGCCCAGGTTCCTCTCATTGAGTGTATCCGTAACGGCACGACCACGGTCATTGACCATCACGCCTCGCCATCCATGCGCGATGGCTCCCTGGATTTGATCGAAGGGGCTGTCCGCCAGGCTGGCATCCGGGCTTCGCTCTGCTACGAGGTGTCGGATCGCAATGTACCAGGCGGCGGGATTGCCGAGAACGAGCGCTTCATCAAGAAAGTCGGCAAGGGCGATGAACAGATCGCGGCCATGATGGGGCTGCACGCTTCCTTCACCGTGTCCGATGAGACGGTCGAAACATGTGTGGGGATTGCTAAGGATGCTGGCGTGGGATGCCACGTCCATGTGGCCGAGGATGCGGCAGATAGAAAAGATTCACTGGCAAAGTACGGCGTGCCCACGGTGGAACGGCTGCACAAGCTGAATGTTACCGGCGAAAAGTCAATCTTTGTTCACTGCGTTCACATTGATGATTCCGAGATGCAGATTCTCGCCGATACAGGCACCAGCGTCGTCCACAACCCCGAATCGAACATGAACAACGCCGTGGGTGTCACCAAGCTGCTTGAATTACTGAGAAAGGGCGTGCTGGTCGGCCTGGGCACCGACGGAATGTCCTCGGACATGCTCGCCCAGATGCGTTGCGCCTATTTGTTGCATCGGCTTGACAACCGGGATCCGCGTGTGGCTTTCGTTGAGGCGCCGCGCTTGTTATTGCAGAACAATGCCGCCATTTGCGAGCGGCAGTTTAGCCTGCGCCTGGGCGAGATAGCTCAAGGCCGTCCTGCCGATCTCGCCATCATTGACTATCGGCCTCCTACGCCGCTCAGTGAAGCCAACTTCCTCGGGCACCTCATCTTCGGGTTGGTAGATGCAACGGTGGATACCACAGTCTGCAAGGGTAAAATCCTGATGAAGAACAAGAAGGTGCTTTCTCTTGACGAAGAGCGCATCGCGGCCCGCTCGCGGGAACTCGCAGCGCGGATGTGGCAGCGGCTGTAATATTTGGTCGAATCCGTAATATAATAGCCCTCGCCTCTCGCCCAGCGAGGGCTTTCTATT
>CAYUYD010000320.1:0-2822 GCA_964449105.1 uncultured Planctomycetaceae bacterium
CAAAAATTTACTGGCCCATATCGCCCAGGAGTTTCCCGGAAACACCATTTACGGCACCTTCAGCCAGGCGAAGGAGGTTACCTATTCGCTGCGCGACCTGGTAATGAACTCGCTGGACGTTCGATACAATCCCATACAAACCGGCACAGCCAGAACGGCGGCTGTCGATGGAATGGTCAGCGGCAAAGGCGCGCCGAGATTCATGACGCGATTTTTCCCGGGTCTGAACCTGACGACCTATCGATATCGGAAGATGACCGGCTTCGCCGAGTACCTCCCCGACGGCACGGCTGAAAACGACATGATCTTCAACGGCCCGTATGATATTTACATGGTCGGCACGACCGACGCCAAAGGTATCGCCCGCTACACTATCGGCGTGATATTGCTGAGCGCGCCGCAGTCGCCCGAATTCAATCACCGCTACCGCCAGGGGCGGGTCCCGATACTGAATTTCAAGGCCCGCATCGCTGATGGGCGATTTTACGACGAAGAGGTCTGGTATCCCTGGCCTACGGAGACGGCCTATAAGATATTCCTGGAGAACAACATTTTCTATCGCCTCTGGCTGAACGCGAACAACAAACCACCCGTCACCAACAGCGAATCCGAAAAGAATTAGCAGAAAAATTAGCAGGGATGCAGGGGATACAGGGGATAAAGATAAAAAAGAAATATTGAATAACGAACACGGAATTTCGAATGATGAAGTAGGAAAAGAATTTCATCTCCTGTATCCCCTGCATCCCTGCGAGTCTTTTTGCCTGTCCGTAATGCCGGAAAAGTAGTTGAAATCGGCGTAGGAAACGTGAGAATATGCTTGTTTCGTTGCCGGTCGGGTGCCGTGGTCGCGGCGTTTGCGACCACGATAAGACTCAGGGATGTACACTATGTATAATGATAACAAACGTGGCCGCAAACACAGCGGCCACGGCACCCAGCACCCAGCACCCAGCACCCAGCACCCAGCAGTGGGGGCGGTGAACATGCCCGGTTATTTTGCTGACATGGTCAGCGTATTTTTTCAGTTAATTCAGAAGGGATGAAAAATAATGAGCAACACCAGGACACAAACGCGAGCGATTGCAACCATCGACGGAAACGAAGCGGCGGCCTACGTCGCCCACAAGGTCAACGAGGTCATAGCGCTCTACCCGATAACGCCTTCCACCGGTATGGGCGAGTATTCCGACGCATGGAGCGCCGCCGGCCAGAAGAACATATGGGGCACCGTCCCGCTGGTGATGGAGATGCAGTCCGAAGCCGGCGCAGTCGCAGCAGTCCACGGCGCGCTGCAGACAGGCTCTCTGGCGACCACGTTCACAGCCAGCCAGGGCCTGCTGCTCATGATCCCGACCATGTTCAAGATTGCCGGCGAACTTACCGCCACTGCCTTCCACGTATCTGCCCGGTCGCTCGCCTGCCAGGCATTGAGCATCTTCGGCGACCACAGCGACGTAATGGCGGTCCGCAGCACGGGCTTTGCCATGCTGTCTTCCGGCGGGGTTCAGGAGGCCATGGATACGGCACTGATCGCCCAGGCCGCGACGCTCGAATCACGAGTCCCGTTCATCCATTTCTTCGACGGGTTCCGCACCACACACGAAGTACAGAAGATCGAACTGCTGACGATGGATGACATGCGGGCGATGATCGACGACAAACTGGTCCTTGCCCACCGCGCACGCGCCATGTCGCCCGACAGGCCAACCCTCCGCGGAACCAGCCAGAACCCCGATGTGTACTTCCAGGGAAGAGAGACCGTCAACCCCTATTACCTCGCCTGCCCGGAAATCGTCCAGAAGGCCATGGACAAATTCGCCGGAATCGTGGGCAGGCAGTATCACCTGTTCGATTACGTCGGCGCGCCGGACGCCGAGCGGGTCATCGTCCTGATGGGCAGCAGCGCCGAAGCCGCCCAGGAAGCGGTCGAATACCTCAATAATAAGTCCGCAGGACGCTGCGCGGGTGAAAAAGTCGGGCTGCTCAACGTCCGCCTGTACCGCCCATTCTCGATAAAACACTTCATCAGCGCCCTTCCGAAAACGGTAAAAACAATCGCGGTGATGGACCGGACGAAAGAACCGGGTTCCGCCGGCGAACCGCTCTACCTCGACTGCGTCAATGCAATGGTAGAAGGCGGCAGGGACATCAAGGTCGTCGGCGGGCGCTATGGCCTATCCAGCAAGGAATTCACGCCGGCGATGGTCAAGGCGATCCTCGATGAACTCGCTAAACCGCAACCGAAGAACCACTTCACAGTCGGAATCAACGACGACGTAACGCACACCTCGCTGGAATACGACCCGAACTTCAGCACCGAAGGCGACGACGTGGTCCGTGCGATGTTCTACGGGCTTGGTTCCGACGGGACCGTCGGGGCGAATAAGAACTCCATCAAGATCATCGGCGACGAGACCGACAACTACGCACAGGGCTACTTCGTCTATGACTCCAAGAAGGCCGGCGCAATAACCGTCTCGCACCTGCGCTTCGGTCCAAAGCAGATACACTCGTCCTATCTGATTACCCACGCGAACTTCATCGCCTGCCACCAGTGGACGTTCCTGGAGCGATATGACATCCTTGCCCCAGCCATAACCGGCGCTACCTTCCTGCTGAACACCCCCTACGGGACGGAAGAAACATGGGACAAAATGCCCAAATCCGTCCAGAAGACGATTATCGACAAGAAACTGAAGTTCTACGTGATTAACGCATACGAGGTCGCCAAGGCCACCGGAATGGGCACGCGAATCAACACCATTATGCAGACCTGCTTCTTCTACCTCTCCGGAATACTCGAGCAGGACGAAGCCATC
>CAYUYD010000321.1:0-2809 GCA_964449105.1 uncultured Planctomycetaceae bacterium
CGCCGCTGGACTTGGACATTCTTTCGCCTCCGCCGGTCTCGGCGTTTTTCGGGAAGGTCAGAAATTCCCCGTGCACCCACCAGTTGACCCACTTATGGCCCAGGGCGCTTTCGGACTGGGCGATTTCGTTGGTGTGGTGAACGGCAACGTGGTCGATCCCGCCGCAGTGGATGTCTATACGCTCGCCGAGGTATTTAATGGCCATTGCGGAACACTCGACGTGCCAGCCCGGAAAACCCACGCCCCAGGGGCTTGGCCATTCCATCAGCCGCTGCTTGTCCTTCGGCGAAAATTTCCAGAGGGCGAAATCGGTCGGATTTCGCTTTCCGGCGACCATCTCGATTCGCGCCCCGGCCTTCAGGCCCTCGACATCCAGCCGGGCAAGTTTGCCGTAGTCGGGCAGTTTAGACGTATCGAAGTACACGCCGTCGTCGAGAACGTAGGTGAAGCCTTTTTCTTCGAGTTTCTTTACCAGGTCGATCTGCTCGTCGATGTGGTCTGTGGCCTTGCACCAGATGTCCGGGGCGATGATGTTCAGGCGTTCCAGGTCGTCCCGGAAGGCGTTCCAGTAAAAATCGGCGATCTGGTGAACGCTTTTGCCTTCGCGCATCGCGCCGACGACCATCTTGTCTTCACCTTCGTCGGCGTCGGAAGTCAGATGCCCCACGTCCGTAACGTTCATCACGTGCCGCACCTGGTAGCCGCACATGCGCAGGACTCGCTTGAGGACGTCTTCGAAGACGTACGTCCTCAGATTACCGATGTGCGCGTAGTTATAGACAGTCGGCCCGCAGGTGTACAGGCCCACCCTGCCGGGTTCGATCGGCTCGAACAGTTCCTTTTTCCGCGTCAGCGTGTTATAGACTCTTAAAGACATTTCAATTGCCGATTGCCGATTGCCGATTGTAAATTGCCAATTGCCAATTCGATCATCTTTGACCGTAACGTATCTTGCTGTTCAATTGGAAATTGGCAATTGTCATCCTTCTTCAACCATGACCACGGCAAACGCAGCCAGGCCTTCGCCGGAACCGATTGGGCCCATGCCTTCTGCGGTCTTGGCCTTGACCGAGACGACCGATATGTCCAGACCGAGCAGTTCGGCAATCCGCTCTCGCATGGGCATTTTATATGCGGACAGTTTAGGCGCTTCGGTAACGATTGTTACGTCGCAGTTGGTAACGGCCATGCCCATATGCGCCAGTTCTTCGACGGCCTCGATGAGCATCTTCGCGCTGTCGGCGTCTTTCCATTTTTCGTCGGTATCGGGAAAGACTTCGCCGATGTCGCCGAAGCCGGCTGCGCCCAGCATTGCATCGATGACGGCGTGCATTGCCGCGTCGGCGTCGCTGTGCCCGGCCAGGCCGAAGTCATGCTCGACGCGGACACCGCCGAGCATCAGCGGCCTGCCCGCGACAAAACGATGCGAATCAAATCCAAATCCTATGCGGTTCATGTCGGGTAAGGTAAAACAAACGCCGCCGGGTTGCAAGAAGTGCTGACCGCATTCAATTTTAGCCGTCGCCGGTACGGCGACGTTTAACTTCTTCTTCAAGCAGGTCGAGTTTTCTCAATTCCTCATCTGTCAGTCTCAGGTCGCTGATGGTCGGGCGGGTGCGGTTGATTCGGCGGATTTCGTGAATCTGGCGCAGTGCCTCGTCGCCCCTGTCGGATTTCGGCGAGCTCAGTCGAGCCGCGGCCAGGAGCATCTCGGCGTATTCGAGGCGGAACCACATATTCATCGGGTCCAGTCCGACGGCCCTGGAAGCCATCTCCAGCGATTCGTCCCGCCGGGCGGGGATTCCCCGCAACGCCCGCGCGAGGATTCGAGCGTTCGAGAAGGTGGGCGACCTGCTCCAGGCTTTTTTCGCGTATTCGACCGCTTCGGGCCATTTCGCCCCAGTCGCATAAAGCCTCGCCAGGTCGGCAGGGGCGAAGGCGTCGAGCAGGTCGGCGGCAATCGCCAGTTTCATTTCTTCTGCCGCCAGGTGAACCTGCCCGCGGTTCGACTGAGCTCGCCGAAGTCCGGATAGAGCTTCCTGCGCAGCCCGCACATGCAGCGTCCGGTTGAACATGGGCCTCCACAGCCAGACACCCGCCGCAACAACCGCCGAGACCGACAACACAACAACAGGCCAGCCTATAACACCGGGCAATCGGCGGGACTTTCCGAAACCCGCCCCTCCGGCCATCGCGCCTGCGGTAATCCAGAAGACCGTCGCTGTCGCCGGCATCCACAGGCCGTGACTAATAAGATCGTACAGGACAAACCCCGCCAGCCCGGCTGCGACGGCTATGCGTGCGTACCGCCCTGCCGGGTCGGCCCCGCCCTGCGCCGAGCCGATCCAAATCGCCGCCAGCAGGCACGCGCCGAAAACGCCGGCCGGTATCACCGCCTCAAGCACCAGTATCGCAGGGTTTGTCGAATCCATCCACACTGCACGAATTACCAGGACGACCAGGGGAAGAAAAACGCACCATCCGACCATCTTTGATTTTCGGTTTTTGATTTTTGATTTTTGATTTTCGGATTGCGGATTTCCTTTTTTTCCAAGTCCCTCGTCCCAAGTCCCTCGTCCCTGTTTTTGGTATTCCGGTATTCCGGTATTCCGGTATTCCCACCCGGTCATAGCGATGAACATCCACGCCAGCATCGCCAGATATACCGCAGCGCCGAGAAGACCGGACTGGACGGCTGCTTCCATTATGAGGTTGTGCGGGCTTTTGGTGCTCTCGGCGGCGGCTGGAAGGCGGTGGCGGAGATAGGCGTCGCCGAATCCTCCGGGGCCGACGCCGAAGACCGGCTTTT
>CAYUYD010000322.1:0-2796 GCA_964449105.1 uncultured Planctomycetaceae bacterium
CGGTCGCGGCTCGTTGAAAATCCTCAGTCCGCAATCGAATTACCTTCTTTCCTGCTTCCTCGATTTCCTCAATTCCAGAAGTTCCACGAAAACAACAATACACATTCTATATTTATCTGCTTGTTCTGTCAACTCACTATTGCGTATAATAAGTACGATTATACGACACGAAGGGAGATGCAGATGATGGCTAAAAGTTCTGAAGAAACGGGTCGGCGCAGGAAGGTCCTGTTCGCCAATGGTTGCTACGATGAGCGACTTCACCGGGGAGTGGCCAGGTATGCTCGTGAGAAGGGCTGGGATTTACACGGAGAGGGCGCCACGCGCAGTGCACCTCCGGTAGGTGTGGACTGGGACGGCGTGATCGTACTGGAGCATGTAGGCTGGTCCGGGCTTAAGCGCATTGACAGGATCAGAAAATGCGGCGTGCCTGTGATTGTGCTGGAGCGGCACGTTGAAAAAGCGAACGTTGCTCGTGTGATTATCGACAACTACCAGGCCGGGAAAATGGCGGCAGAGTATCTGACCAGCCTGGGTTTTACGCAGTACCTCTACCTTGGCCTGGACGCGTGCTGGTATGAAGTGGAGCACTGGAAGGGATTCTCCGACGCGCTCACACAGGCCGGATGGAGTCCGAAGAAGGCGTGTTGGAAAAGCGATCGTGGGCGTGGCGTGGAATTGGAGCAATGGCTCGATGAGGTGGTGGAGGGGCTGCCGGTTCCCGTGGCGGTTTTCGTCGGGCGGGACGCCCTGGCGTCTCTGTTCATCCGCTATTGTCTTCAGAAGGGTCTGTGCCTGCCGGAAGAAGTAGCCGTACTCGGCATCCCCAACGACGAGGTGGTCTGCGAGTTCTCGCCCGTGCCGATAAGCAGCATCGACATATATTTTGAGTCGCTTGGTTACGAGGGTGCGCATCAACTGGATCGCTGGATGACGCAGGGGCGCCCGCCCGCTAAACCCGTGTATGTCCAGCCACGGGGAATTGTCGAGCGGGCAAGCACACAGGTACTTGCGATAAACGACCCCGTCGTCCGCCGGGCGGTGTTGTTTATCCGCGAGAATTACGCCCGTCCGTTCGGTGTCCCCGATGTCGCAGAGCATGCCGCCACCAACCGCCGGACGTTGGAACGCGCCTTCCGAAGACATCTGCACAGGACCGTCAGCGAGGAAATCGCCTCGTGCCGGATCCGCCACGCCCGGGAATTGCTGGCGGGGACATCCCTGTCGATTGTCGAAATCGCCTCAAAGACCGGCTTCGGCAATAACAAGTACCTGTTCCACATCTTCCGTAAAAGCACAGGAATGACACCGCGACAATATCGGCTGAGCAAGCAAAAGGAATGAAATTAAAGGTGTGCCTACGCTTCCCGAATGGACACTGCGTGTCGCTGCGTTCCGGCGGTGAAAAGGGGTCGGCAGGTCGTTGCCTCCGGCGGCGGATATGGGATAATCCCGCCACGCAGGATTCAGGCGTCTTTCATAAGGTTTGAGCATGATTTCGCAGTCAGCGCAGAAGGCCTACGACGTGGCGGTCGTCGGAGCGGGAGCGGCGGGACAGATGTCGGCTATCGCCGCAGCCGAGGAAGGCAGAAACGTCGTCCTTCTGGAGCAGATGGATCGTCCGGGTCTTAAGGTTTTGGCCAGCGGCGGCGGGCGGTGCAATCTGACGAGCATGGTGTCGCCGGCGGCGTTTCGAGCGGCGTTCGGGCGGCAAGGGCGGTTCACCGATCCGGCGATGAAGGTCATGGGCCCGGCAGCGCTGCGGGAGTTGATGGCTCGGCTTGGCGTGCCGACGATCGTCGAGGACGGCGTGAATGTCTATCCCGCCAGTCTGCGTGCGGCTGACGTACAGGATGCGATGCGCCGCCGGTGCGAGAAACTTGGCGTGGAACTGCGTCCGGCCCGGTCGGTAAGCAGTCTGTGGATAGAGGCAGGGCGGCTGATGGGCGTGGAAACGTCGCGCGGGGAACGCCTGTCCTGCGGGCGAGTCGTCCTTGCCTGCGGCGGCAAGACCTGGGCGAAACTCGGCGGCACCGGCGGCGGATACGCCCTGGCCGAACAGGCTGGGCACGAGATCGTCGAGCCGCTTGCCGCGCTGGTTCCGCTGGTTACCCGTGAGCGTTGGCCCGAACGCCTTGCCGGTGTAGCGGTGCCCAATGCCCGGGTGCGAATCGACCTTCCGGGGCAGTCGCAGACCCCTGCGGGGAGCAAGGCCGGTCTGACCGGCGACATCCTGCTGACGCATCGCGGAATATCCGGGCCTGTCGTGCTGGACATCTCCGGCACGGTTTCACAGTTGCTCCGCCAAGGCCCGGTGCCGCTGCGAATCGAACTCGTCGCCGGCGATGATGCGGGTCGGTGGGTCCGGCGGCTGGAAGATTGGCGCATGTCGGAGGGCAGCCGAACGCTGGTGAACCTGCTGCGGCAGTATCTTCCTCAATCGCTGTGCGCCGTGCTGTGCGAACTGGCGGGCGTGGACGGGCAGACACAGGCCGCCCATTTGCCCGCCGGAAAGCGGGATGCGATTGCCCGTGTGCTTGGCGGGCTTGAGTTGAATGTAACAGATACCGAGGGCTTCGATGCGGGCTTTGTAACCCGCGGCGGAGTGAAACTGGCGGGCGTGGACCCCCAGACGCTTGCCAGCCGACTGCTGGCAGGGCTTTACCTTGCCGGTGAAATGCTGGACCTGGACGGGCCATGCGGGGGTTTCAACCTTCAATGGGCCTTCGCCGGTGGGTGGTTGGCGGGCAAATCCGCCGCCCGTCGATAAGTAGAGTACAAGGAACGTGGTTCAGG
>CAYUYD010000323.1:0-2771 GCA_964449105.1 uncultured Planctomycetaceae bacterium
CGCTACCTATGGGAACATTCACCATGACTTTTTTCAACATACAAGGGGATAAAACCTTTTATGTTTTTTTTTCTTAAAATATCATCCCTTGCATCCCCTGTATCCCTGCTAATACTATTCTTGGCTTCCATTGGAGATGTATGTTGGACTTGCTTTCAGACCTGAACGAATCGCAGAAGCGGGCCGTTACGCACATCGACGGTCCGCTGCTGGTGCTTGCCGGGGCGGGCAGCGGGAAAACCCGCGTCATCACCCGTCGCGTCGCGCACCTCGTCAGCCGGAGCGTCTCGCCGAGGTCCATCCTGGCGATTACCTTCACCAACAAGGCCGCCGGCGAAATGGCCCGCCGGGTCGAATCGCTCGGCGTGCCCAGAGGGGCATTCATCGGAACATTCCACTCCTTCTGCTTCCGCCTGCTGAGAGAATTCGCCGACCGCGCCGGTCTGCCCAAAGAGTTCACCATCTACGACAAAAACGACCAGACCCGCTGCATCAAGGACGCCATGAAGCGGCTGGAGATACCTTCTAACCAATTCGCCCCCGGCGCGATTCAATCGGCGATTTCGAATGCCAAGAACGGGCTTATCGGCCCGGAGCGATACTCATCCGATGCGGCGGGGTTCTTCCAGCAGACTGCCGCCCGCGTCTATACGCTTTACCAGCGCATCCTCGCCGAGAACGGCGCCGTCGATTTCGACGACCTCTTGCTGCGAACCGCCTGCCTGATGCGCGACTGCCCCGACCTGCGCGAACTGCTCGGACGGCGGCATCGCTACATCCTCATCGACGAATATCAGGACACCAACCGTACCCAGTACATCATTGCCCACGGCATAGCGGCCGAACACGAGAACATCTGCGTTACCGGCGACCCGGACCAGAGCATCTACGCCTGGCGAGGCGCGGACATAAGCAACATCCTCGAATTCGAGTCCGATTACCCCAACGCAATGGTCGTCCGCCTGGAAGAAAACTACCGCTCGACCCAGCCGATCCTCACAGTCGCCGACCGCCTGATCGCAAACAACCGCCGGCGCAAACATAAACGCCTGATCTCGACACGCGGAGCCGGTATCGACGTCGGGGTCATCCGCCTGGACGACGAGCACGCCGAAGCCGCCGAAGTAACCGGCCTCGTCGCCTCGCTGGGGCGAGAAGGCATCCCCTGCCGGGACATAGCCGTCTTTTATCGCGTCAACGCCTTATCCCGCCTGCTGGAGGAGGCATTCCGCCGGGCAGGTATCGCCTACCAGATCGCTCGCGGCGTGGAGTTCTTCAACCGCAAAGAGATTAAGGACGTCCTGGCGTACCTGCGACTGCTGGTCAACCGCAGCGACGACCTTTCGTGCCGGCGGATTATCAACGTCCCCGCACGCGGCATCGGGGCAGCCACAGTCGATCGCCTTGCAGCCGCCGCAGAGGCAAATCCCGACAGGTCGGGACTTCTGGCAGCCTGCGCCGACCCCGCCGGCGCGGGACTTGGAAATGCCGCCGCCGCCCGCGTCGCATCCTTCAGCCGGCTTATAAACGAACTGTCAGCCGACCTGAATAAATCCGCAGGATCCTGTGGACCCATCAGGGACATCGTGGAACGGGTTGTAACTCGCAGCGGGCTTGAAGCCGCCCTGAAAGGCGCAGATTCCAAAGCCGCCGATGACCAGCATCGCCAGGAACTTCGCAACGTCGAGGAACTGATTACATCCGCAGCCGAGTTCGACCAGGACAACCCGGACGCTACCCTGGCCGACTACCTCAACATGGTCAGCCTCATCAGCGACGTCGATAGACTCGATTCGGAATCGGGCGCCGTTACGTTTATGACGCTCCACGCAGCCAAGGGCCTGGAGTTTCCCGCCGTCGTTATCATCGGGTGCGAGGAAGGCATGCTGCCGTTCAATCGGGGCGATGGAAAAGACCGCGACATCGAGGAAGAGCGACGCCTGGCGTTCGTCGGAATGACCCGCGCGCGGGACCGCCTGTACCTGACCTCTGCCAAGCACCGCTGCCTGCGGGGGCAGACAACCCGGCAGGTCGAGTCGCCCTTCCTGACGGAAATCGGCAGCGAGTCGATCAGCCGGATCGACAAGACCACGCAGGAAATGCCTTCGTATCATCCGCACACCGGCCTATCCGGTAGGCACATCGGCGTAAGGCGCGCCCGCGACGGCTTCTACGAAGACATCGACAATCGCAGGATAATCGAGGCCATGGAGGCCGCCGATTCACCTGGGCGAGATGACTTTGCCGAAATCTGCACAGGCCGGCTGGTGCGCCACGAGAAATTCGGGACTGGGAAGGTGATGAAAGTTTCTTACGACGGTACGCGGACCCGCGCCGTCGTACAATTCCGCAACTTCGGGGAAAAAACCCTCATCCTCGAATACGCCGGCCTGAAACCAATGTAAGACAGGTTGCACGTCCAAAACTGGCCTCATTGTGCGCGATCCCGACGCCCGGATATGATGGCGATGAGATTAACGACTGACGTCGTGGCCTCGGCGCACAAAGCTGCCTGACGATAGTCGGCCGTGCGGTGATGCTGCAGGTCATTCGCGAGAGCGAGCGCAGCTTTAGCATGGTGACGCACTCCCTCGTTCGGTCCGCCGAATAGCTCCACTGCAATATAGGCATCTAGCATACGCTTGGCATCGGCTTCTGATGCAGTGACACTGTCCGCAGTGGGGTGACGTTGTGGGTCGTAGACGACCTGCGCCAAAGATATGAGGGTTTCCCGGCACAGGAGGCCTACAGCCTGGAACTGCTCCTCGGTT
>CAYUYD010000324.1:0-2769 GCA_964449105.1 uncultured Planctomycetaceae bacterium
CACCTCGATAGCTGAGAAGGCCATGGCCATTGATTCGACCCAGTTTGCCCGGATGCTCGTGGACATCAATGTACCTCGCGCGGAAATTGTGCGCCTTTCCGTAGGACTGACGCCGGCCAAGATATTGGATGTCTTCAAGAAGATGAATGTGGTTGAGCTGATGATGGCCATGCAGAAACTGCGGCCCCGACGCACGCCTTCCAATCAGGCCCACGTGACCAATCTGAAAGACCATCCTGCCCTCTTGGCGGCGGATGCCGCGGAAGCGGCCTTCCGTGGCTTTTCGGAAGAGGAAACCACCGTAGGGGTGGGGCGCTATGCTCCCATGAATGCCCTTTCCTTATTGGTGGGTTCCCAGACAGGCTGCCCAGGCGTCATCAACCAGTGCGCCGTGGAGGAAGCGCTCGAACTCAGCATGGGCATGCGCGGGCTCACGGCCTATGCGGAAACGGTGTCCGTGTACGGTACCGAGCAGGTATTCGTGGACGGAGACGATACTCCCTGGTCAAAAGCGATCCTTGCTTCAGCCTATGCCTCGCGAGGTCTCAAGATGCGGTACACTTCAGGGACCGGTTCGGAGGTACAGATGGGTTTTGCCGATGGCAAGTCCATGCTATACTTGGAGATTCGCTGTGTGATGCTCGCCAAGGGAGTGGGCGTCCAGGGCGTGCAAAATGGTTCCATCAGTTGTATCGGTGTTCCCGGATCCGTTCCTTCCGGCATTCGCGCGGTGCTTGCGGAAAACGTCGCCACGGTCCTGCTGGACCTCGAAGTGGCCTCGGGCAATGACCAGACATTCACCCATTCGCCCATTCGCAATACGGCTCGCATGCTCATGCAGCTTCTCCCCGGTACGGACCTGATCGTTTCGGGCTACAGTTCGGTGCCCAATTATGACAACATGTTTGCCGGCTCCACCCATGACTGCGACGATTATGACGACTGGCTGGTTTTGCAGCGCGACCTTCAGCTTGACGGCGGCCTGCACCCGGTAAAAGAAGCGGACGTCATCGCGATCCGCAACAAGGGCGCCCGCGCCTTGCAGGCCGTGTTTAAGGAAGTGGGGCTCCCGCCGATAACGGACGAAGAGGTTGAAGCCGTCACCTATGCCCATGGCAGCAAGGACGTGCCTGACCGTAACGTGACCGAAGATCTCCGCGCCATTGAGGATTTCATGAAGCGCGGCGGCAATGGAGTCGACGCGGTGCGCGCATTGGTAAAACATGGATTCCGCGATGTGGCGGAAGCGGTGCTGGGCATTCTCAAGCAAAAAATTTCCGGAGATTATCTCCATACCTCAGCCATTCTGAAACCCAATTTCGATGTATTGAGCGCGGTGAACGACCTCAACGATTACCAGGGACCCGGTACTGGTTATCGTCTCGAAGGTAAACGGTGGGAAATCTTGAAGGACATCCCGCAAGCCATCAGTCCTGAAGATATTTAGGCATGAGCGAGGGAGGCAGAGAAATGAACATTACCGAAGATATAGTCAGGGAAATTATCCTTGAAGTTTTGCGGGAAATGGAGGCGGGAGAACAACCGGTCGGATCTTTCAAGGAGGGCGGAACGCCGCTGGCAATCAAAGAAATCGGTGTTGCCAGGACCGGCGTTGCCAAGAATGAGGTAGTCATTGCGGTGCCCCCCGCATTCGGTACGGTGATGAACAAAACCATCATCGGCATTCCCCACCAGCAGGTCTTGAGAGAGATCATCGCCGGCATCGAGGAGGAAGGCCTCAAGGCACGTCTGGTCAGAATCTATCGGACGGCGGACGTTGCGCAAATATCTCATGAAGCCGCGAAACTCAGTGGTTCAGGAATCGGGATTGGCATCCTTTCCCGGGGCACTACCGTCATCCATCAGAAAGATCTCAAACCCCTTCAGAATCTGGAATTGTTCTCGCAATCCCCTCTTGTGGATTTGGAGATGTTTCGCGCAATTGGGAGCAATGCCGCGAAATACGCGAAAGGGGAAAGTCCCCGCCCTCTGCGGGTGCGTAACGATCCCATGGCTCGGCCTCGGTACCAGGGACTCGCAGCGCTGCTTCACAACAAGGAGACCCAGTACGTGAATCCGGATAAGCAGGCCCAGGAAGTCACGGTTCAACTTTAGCATGGCCTCTGACTTCACCTCGGGCAGTGAAAGGCACACAATTTGCGGGAGGAATTGTCGACGATGAGCGATGAACAATTATCGAAAATGATAGAGCGCATGGCCCAGACCAAAGGGGTCAATGTCTCTCCCGAGCTTCTCAAGGAAGCGGTGAAGAGGGTCGTGACGGTCCTGAGTGAGAGTTCCATGGGCGCCCAGGCGCCTGCACACAAGGGACTTGACCCGAAGAAAGATTATCCCTTAGCCCAAAAACGACCCGATTTGGTGCAAACGTCCACCGGCCTTAGCCTTGCCGATATCACCCTGGACAAGGTGGCGAGTGGAAAAATCGCTTTTGAGGACATGAAAATACGCCCGGAGACACTGGAATATCAGGCGCAAATCGCTGAAGCCTGCGGGCGGCCGCAACTGGCCAACAATATCCGGCGGGCTGCGGAGTTGACGCGCCTTTCAGACCAGCGTGTCCTGGAGGTTTATGAATCCTTGAGACCCTATCGCTCCACCAAAAAAGAGATGCTTGATATTGCCGATGAACTGGAATCAAAATACCAGGCTCGCATCTGCGCCGCTCTGGTGCGGGAAGCGGCAGAGGTCTATGAAAAGCGGGGTCGGTTGCGTCGAGAATAAGAGCGTTTCCGTCGAGAAAGCCCAGGA
>CAYUYD010000325.1:0-2765 GCA_964449105.1 uncultured Planctomycetaceae bacterium
CGTCCATAGGCCATTGGCTGGCTGCGTCCGACTGGGCGTTATCGGGGTCCGGGTGGGTCTCGACGAACAGCGCATCAGCGCCGGCGGCGACGGCTGCGGCGGCCAGCGCGGGTACAAACTGCCTCTGCCCGCCGGTGATGCCTCCACTGCCCGGCTGCTGGATTGAATGGGTCGCGTCGAAGACCACCGGGGCAAACTGACGCATTATTGGAATCGCCCTCATGTCGTTAACCAGCAGGTCGTAGCCAAAGGTCGTGCCCCGCTCGGTCAGCATGACGTTGTTATTTCCGGTCGAGCGGACTTTTTCGACCGCAAAAGCCATCCTGGCAGGGGCTACGAATTGGCCTTTTTTGATATTGACTGCCCTGCCTGTCTGCCCGGCGGCGAGAAGCAAATCCGTCTGCCGGCAGAGGAACGCGGGAATCTGGAGGCAGTCGAGCACTTCGCCGGCAGCGGATGCTTGGCTGACATCGTGCACGTCGGACAGTATCGGCGAGCCGATTTTCTCACGGACCGCCGCCAGCCATTCCAGTCCCTTCTCAAGGCCTGGCCCGCGCGGGCTGGCACCGGTGGTGCGGTTGGCCTTGTCGTAACTGGCCTTGAAGACGAAGCCGACGCCGAGTTTTCGGCAGATGTCGGCCAGGCGTTCGGCGACGGAAAGACACAGGTCGATACTCTCAGCCAGGCAAGGCCCGGCGATAAGTACAAGCCGACCCGCCCCGACTGTAACATCGCCAATCCGACATTGTGGTGTTTCGTTCATAACGGCGGTTCTCCTCGCCAGGGCCATAGGCCGAAGATCATTCGCGGCGACGGTACAAGCAGGCGAATTTTACCCGGATGAACGCTTATGTCCAGCGGGCAGTTCGGTCCCACGTCCCCGTCGGTCTGGCTGACGGTTGGACGGTCGGTCTCGATGCGGGCATTGCGGAATTGCCGATAGATGACGTTTCCCTTCAACGGATGGCGGCGAAGCAGCGCCCATGCGGCGTGAAGGACCAGCGCCGTCTGCTCCTGACAGGAAAAGACCACCAGGTCGAGCATCCCGTCATTGTAATCCGCATCCCGGCAGATTCTCAGCCCCACTGCGTACCGCGAAATGTTGCCGACGAACGCCAGGCCGAAATCGTCGAAAATCTCCTCGCCGTCGGCGATTATGTGCAGGCGCGGATAATCGTGCTCCCAGAATGTCCGCCATATAGGCCAGAAGTAACTGAGGTGCGTGATGTGCCCTCGTCGAACGGTGGCCAGTCGCCGGACGACCTCTCCGTCGAAACCGATCCCGATTATCAGGAGAAAATCCTGCCCATTGACGATTCCGAGATCGCAATCAACTGTGCGACCGCCCGCGACAATATCTGCGAGTCGCTGCGGATGGGCGGGGATACGCAACTCCTTGGCCAGGAGGTTCTCCGTCCCGACCGGGCAGACCAGAAGCGGAACGCTCGACCCCGCCAGAGCGGATGCCACCTCGCGGGCGGTCCCGTCCCCGCCCCATGAGACGACCACGTCGGCCTCATCCCGTATCGAAGCGGCGTAACGGGTCGCATCGGCAGGGCGCCTGGTGCGATATTCGACCAGTTCTCTGCCCTGCATTTGCAGAGCGGCGCGAAACTCAGCCAGCGCGCCGCGCCTAAGCCCGCTGCCGCTGCTGGGATTGATTATCAAGTGAGTCATAGTAATTCGTAACTCGTAATTCGTAACTCGTAATTCGTAACCGGGCATCAGGTGTTTCTTGACCAATTACCAATTACGAATTACCAATTACCAAACTTGAAATCTAACGGAACCTCTCTATAATACCAACTCCTTCACCCGCGGGCAAAGGGTCCCCGAGCGAAAATGAAGCAGGAGAGCATACATGAATATGGTTGATGAACTGAAACGCCTGATGAACAAGGAAGCCTGGTCACAGGAAGATTGCCTGTGTCTTAATGAAACTATTTTGGGCTTCAAGGAGCCGGTAAAAAAAATTTGCAGCGCCATTTCCGAGATATCTGCGGCGAACCCCACTCCCACCGGCGCTGCCGCCGTCAAACTCGGAATCGCAAACTACATGCTGTGCCGATTCAACGAGGCGCTGGAACTACTGGCAGAGGGGACCGACAACAAGGAACAACGGTTCTACCAGGCGCTCTGCTATAAACATCTTCACCGATGGGACAAGGCTTTGGAGGCCCTTCGTTTTGCCGAGGATCGCGGATGGGACCCCAAAGAAGTAACTCTGGAGACCGCCGAGATACAGTGCCTGGCCGGTAACGCCGAAGCAGCGGCACGGACAATCGAACGCTTCGCCAAATCGAGTCAGGAAGATGCGAACTGGCACTATGTAGCCGGCATGACCGCCGAAATGCAGGGCAATTACGATGCGGCGATAGAGTCATACGAAACAGCCAGACACATCAGGCCGAGGCACCCAGCCGCCACTTTCCGCCTGGCATATCATTACGACCTGCACGGGGATACGGAATCGGCGATGGAACTCTACCTGGAATGCGTTACCAGGAAGGAAACCGCCGGGGGCGAACCCGCCGACAGGACGCGGCCCATTTACGCCAACGCCCTGCTGAACCTCGCCGTACTGTACGAGGACGCCGGGCAAAACGAAAAAGCGGAGCACTATCTGCGGCGAATCCTGGCGTGCAATCCCAATCACGCCCGAGCCAAATTGTTTCTAAAGGACGCCGCAGCCTCCAAAACAATGGTCTTCGACGAGGATGAGGCGAAACGCCTCGCACGCCGCAGCGACCTGCTGGCAATTCCCG
>CAYUYD010000326.1:0-2708 GCA_964449105.1 uncultured Planctomycetaceae bacterium
ATTAATATCACCATGCCTCGGCGGATTCTCGATGCGGTGGACCGATTCGCCGAAGTCGAAAACGAAACCCGCTCAGGACTGCTGGCCAAGGCCGCTACTGCCTATATCGACCGCCGGAAACCTCGCCGCGCACATCGGGGCAAATCGCCACGAGCAACAAAAGCCGTAACCCTGTAAGGTTTTCGTCTGCGAGAGGCTGTTAAAGGCGCACGTTAACCGGGTCGATGTAACTATCGGTGCCGGCAGGGTGTGCGCGAATGGTCCTTCTTGCGGAAAAACATAAACTGCTCTGGTTCGGGCCGGGGGATATGCCCGAAAACATCCTGGCCGCTGTCGGCGGCGGCTGGGACGTAACCGCCTGCGATTCGCCTCACCCCAGCCCGCGACAACTTGACGATGCCGAGGTCGTCCTGATCGCCCCGCCGGAGGGAGACCCGTTCGACACAAAGCAATTGTCCGAACTGCTGGACCGGATTGATCGCAGCGGGGCAGTGGCGGTGGTGCTGCTTCCGGCAGGGTCGGCACTGGGAAATCAACTGGCTCACCGCCGCGGGCAATTCATAATCGCCGATACCGACGCGCCTCCGGGCGAACTCGCCGCCAGAATCGAATCGGCCTGCGCCCTTCAGCCCGTTATCTCCAGCCTCCGTTCGGATGTAGCGGCGGTGCGGTGTTTCGGTTCCGGCGGAGCCGGTAACTCTGAAGAACTCGACGAAGAGATGCGTCTGGCGGCCAAACTTCAGCGGGACTTCCTTCCCCGGTCGCTGCCGGAGGTCGGACCGGTGCGTTTTGCCGCGTTATTCCGCCCAGCCGGATGGGTCAGCGGCGACATATACGACGTCTTCCGCCTCGACGAGACCCACGTCGGTTTCTACGTCGCCGACGTCGTCGGCCACGGCATGCCGGCGGCGCTGTTGACCATGTTCATAAAAAAGGCCCTGCAAACCAAGCGAATTGACGACGGTCGATACGAGATCGTCCCTCCGGACGAGGCATTGACAGGCCTGAACGCCGACATCTGCGAGCAGGACCTCAGTTCGTGCCAGTTCTGCACCGCTGTCTATGGAATCATCGACACCGAAACTCTCCTTCTGCGGTACGCTCGCGGGGGACACCCCTGCCCCTTATTGCTCGACGCCAACGGCGCCGTCCAGCGGCTCGATGCCGTCGGGGCGCTGCTGGGCGTCTTCCCTGAAAAAACCTTCATACAGAAGGAAATTCGCCTTCATCCGGGGCACAGGTTGATTGTTTTCTCCGACGGCGCTGAAGATATGCTCTCGGCCGGCCCGGCTTCGGGCAATTCCGCCCTGGTACCGACACTTAAATCTATGCGCAACCTCCAGGCCAACGAAATGATGCTGCACCTGGCCAGGCGGATTGACGAACACCGTCAGTCCGGTCGGCGAGATGACGACGTTACCATCCTTACGATGGATATCCAGGACTGACCCATTGCGGATTGCGGATTGCGGATTTTTACCGGTCTTTCTGTTTTTCCCTAGTCCCAAGTCCCTAATCCCTGGTCCCTATCCGTTATAGTCCTTGACACGAAGCCTCCGCTGGACGACATTGCCTCCTGTAATGAGGTTATAAATGTATGTCAAATCGCCATCGGCAAAATTATTTTGCGCCTTTTTTGGCGGGGATACTGGCATGGTTGATCCCCGGCGCCGGGCATGTCTATATCAAGCGCACGCTGCGCGGCATTATTATATGTATCTGCATCAACGGCCTGTTCTGGACAGGCGTCGCCTTCGGCGGGATATTCACCGTCGAACCGATGCAACAGCGTTGGTGGTTCACCGCTCAGATGTGCACGGGTGTTTCGGGCGCAGCGGCATGGTACCGTCAGGAGCAATACCGGCAGGCCATTACTGAACAGTTCGATGATCCACAACTGCGAACCCCTACGCCCCCGCCGTGGACCAGACAAGACGATCGCCTACCCGAAAAATGGTGGTACACTTATAAAGAGGCGCTGGTGAAAGACGGGATCAGTCTTAATTATCCATCCGACACTGTTGCCCGAACCTACGCCGGCATTGCCGGCATGTTAAACCTGATGTGTATCTTCGACGCCGTAATACTGGCTGCCATGGGGAAGTTCGGTGAGCCGGCACGCAGCGGGCGGAAGGAAAGCACATGATATTCAAACACCCGGTCCAGTTGGGAATCAATCACATCTGGCTGGTCATACCGTTGTGCATGGTGCTGGCTGTGGTCTATAAGACCATTCGCGTCCGGCATCTCCGGCAGCTGCCTCTGCAAATCCTGGGCCTGTGGGCTTACATCTTCGTAGGTCTGGCTGCCCTGGCGGCAACCTTATGGCTCCTGTTGGAGTACGCCGCGACACGCGCATAAAAAACGGGTGGCCAGGGGGGTTTTTCCCCGGGCCGTCAGCAATCCATTTTTGTTCGTGGGTGCAAGCACCCACCCTGTGGCTGCGACAGGTTCCGCGTGCAGAACCCGGCCCTTTGGGGCCGGAACCTGCACGCCCTACGCACTGTGCGAGCACGAGGGGGCAAAGGACGCCAACACGCTCTACGTGCTATTCCCTCGAGGACTGGCCACTTAAGTGGCCAGTCCTTGTTCCGATGAGCAGCACTTTCCCGAAAACGCTCCCGGGGTCCATCCGTTGACGTTTGCGCGCTTAAACTGAGGTGCTCTACGAAAGGCGGACACTGGAAGCGTGGGCTTCATGCCGCCTG
>CAYUYD010000327.1:0-2706 GCA_964449105.1 uncultured Planctomycetaceae bacterium
AGGTAAAACGAGATTCTCCAAAATCGAAAATCAAAAATCAAAAATCAAAAATGAAAATAAGGAGCAAGCGATGACAAGTATCAGAAACATCCTGTTGGTGACGGCGTTGGTGGTTTTCGTATCCGGTTGCAATAACCCTCCGTCCAGTCCCCGGACTGCCGACGGAAAGGAGGTTAAAACCGTCGCGGTCAATCCCTCCGACACCGATGAGGTCGCCGCCGTAAGCGACCTGCAATCCGCCGCCGCCGCTTACAAACAGGCACTCGGGGTTCTCCAGGCCTACTACGTCAAAACAGGCGCTTACGACAAGCAGGTCTGGGCGGAAAAGGAACTGGCCAATCTGGCCCAGGCTCATACGTTCACATTCGAGGGCGTCGGTGCTCCTTCCGTCCCGCCGAGCGGGTCGGTGGAGGACATTAACGAGGCCGCCGTTGTCGAAACGGTCGTAGCCGGACGGCGAAACTGGCAGCAGTGCCTGGAAAAACTGGCCGACTATTACGGCCAGAAGGGTCTGACCTTCAAACTGGCGCTGGTGAAGAACATCCAGGTGCGGTTTGATCCGGTCTGCACCTACGCCTACTTCATGCACGCGGAGGTCCCGCCGGCCGACCTTAAACCCGCCGAGGTCATCGCGGCAGCCGATAACCTGTTCGCCGAGGCGCTGAAACTGCACAAGCAAGGAAAACCGCTGCCGGGAATAACCAGTTATCCCAAGCAGCGACAGGCCCTGCTGAAGTTCCGCCAACTTGTCGACAACCACCCCTCCAGCACCAAAATCGCCCAGAGCGCCTACTACATCGCCGAGATTTACAAGGAATATTTCGACGAGAACCTCCGAGCGCTGGCGTGGTACGAACGCGCCTGGCAGTGGGACAAGCACATCACGCTGCCGGCAAGGTCGCAGGCGGCGTTCATTTACGATATCCGCCTGGGACAGCGAGGCCAGGCCATCGCCCTGTACCAGGAAGTGATAAAATACGAGGGGTTCGACCAGAACCGCGTCAGGTACGCCAACCAGCGGATACAGGAACTGATGGAGATGAAAGACTGACCGCCAGGTCTTTCCGGGTCTTTGTTTTTAACAGTGCCGAACGGCAAGCCGACACTCGTGATCGGCTTGCCGTTCGGCGCTGTTCACTATAAGCCGTCCGATACCGTTTGGGAGAATAGGTAAAAATATCTAAATTTCCGAAACATTCCGGCCCGATGTTCGTTTATAATAAAGGGGTGGCGTAGGGAGAGGTATGTCTTCTGCGCGGGTATTGTATCGTGGCACGGGCGTCTCGCCCGTGAATCCACTGGCGAGACGTCCGTGCCACAAGGAGAACGATCATGTCTTCCGGGTATAGAAGGGTGCTACTGGCGGCTCTGACGGCTGTTGTCGCGATTACGTTCGTTGTTCCGGCAATGGCGGCGTTTGACAATCCCAAGGCCAAGAAACCTCCGCTCGCCAAGCCCCAGCGTCGCAGTGCGGGCGAATCGCTCCCGCCGCTGCCCCTTCCGGCCACACCGCTCCGCCGCTCCGAGCGTAAGCGTGAACCCGCTCCACCGGCGTTAATCGGCATGATAACTTTCACCGACTCGCGTTTCGTGATGCAGGACGGCCGGCGCGTCCCCGCCGAGCAGTTCCCCACCACTCAGATCGACATTGAACGCCTGACCGGTTACGCCAATAATCGCCTGGGAATCCGCTATCGATACGTCGCAACCACGCTGAAGGGTTTTTCATGGGATCCCGTCGAGTTGCCGCTGCTGTACATCACCGGATGGACGCCCATGCCGAAACTGTCCGATTCGGAGATAGACGGGCTTCGCCGGTACATCTACGACGGCGGGACGCTCGTGGTGCACGCACAGTGCGGCAGGGAGGAATTCGCCCGGACCGCCAGGCGGGAGATCGCCCGGCTGTTTCCCGACAGGCAGATGGCGCCCCTCGATACCGACTCGCCCCTGTTCCGCAGTTATTACCGTATAACCACGATGCGGGTCCGTAAGAACGCCGAACCGTTCAGGTCGATTCCGCCGTACCTTGAGGCGGTCTATATCGGCTGCCGACCTGCGATTATCTTCTCGCCCATCGACCTGAACTGCGGATGGGACGTCGTCCGCAACCCCATCGAAGGCGGAATCCTCTACCACCAGGACGACGCACTCGCGCTGGGCGTCAATATAATCACTGCCACGCTGGCCGACATGAAATACGCCCGCGCATTCGCTACCGAGAAGGTCTATCACCAGCAGGGCGACAATACATGCGACGAACTGGTCATCGGTCAGATCGTCCACAACGGCGACTGGGACCCCACGCCGCACGCACTGCCGAACCTTCTCAAATACATCGCAGCCAATACGACGCTGAACGTCCAGTTCAAACGCGCCGAGGTCAACCTCTCCGATGAAAGCGCATTCGACCACGTTGCCCTGTATATGACCGGGCTGCGGGATTTTAAACTCACCGAGCCAGAAATCGCCCGCCTGCGAACCTACCTCTCCAGCGGCGGGGTTCTCATAGCCGACGCCGCAGCCGGTAAAAAGGCGTTCGATGTCGCCTTCAGGCGGGAAATAAAGCAAGTCTTGCCGACAGCCGAACTTAAACCCATCGCCCTGACCAGCCCGCTGTTCGAATCGCCCTTCAAAATCAGCACCGTCGATTACACGGATGCCGCCAAGGCCGCCGAACCCGACCTCAACGCGCCGTCGCTGCTG
>CAYUYD010000328.1:0-2697 GCA_964449105.1 uncultured Planctomycetaceae bacterium
ATCAACCAGGAATCAGTGACTTGGGACTAGGGTTTAGGGACTTGGGAAAAATCCATGTAATCCGTGTAATTCGTGGACTAAATTTGAAAATGGACGTAAAAACGCCCCCAAAAATCACAAATGCTTGTCAGGCAAAGACTTACGAATTTTGCCATTGGCACCAATTGGCACGAACCGGCACAGACTGGCACAGACTGGCACAGACTGGCACAGACTGGCACAGACTGGCACGAACCGGCACAGACTGGCACAGACTGGCACAGACCGGCATGGACCGGCATGGACCGGCACGGACCGGCCAGCGCGGCTGCATCCACACATACGTCTATGACGACCTTGGCCTGTACGCCTCCCTTATCAAAGCCCGCTTGACTGAATGGTCCGCAGGGGCTACCCTCACGTCGTTATGAGCGATTGCAAAGCAAAGGAAATAACGCTTGGCGAACTCGCCGGCCTGCTGGGCGGGACGTTGACGGGCGAGGCAGAGAAGGTCATTCGCGGCGCCGGCGCCCTGACCGAAGCCGGCGAGGATGAAGTCGCCTTCCTGGCTAACGCCAAATACGAGCGGTTCATGGCCACGACCAAGGCCGCTGCGGTAATCGTGGCAGAGAACTACGACGGCCCCGGCGAAAGTCTCATTCGCTGCGGCGATCCGTACTTCGCCTTCCGCCAGGCGATGGTGGCCCTTTACGGTTTCCGCCGGCACCCGTTCAGCGGCATCGACCCTTCCGCGCGAATCGACCCGACCGCGAAGGTGGCTGAAGACGCTTCCGTGGCGCAGTTCGTAACCGTCGGGCCGGGCGCACAGATAGGTTCCGGGGCGGTGCTTTATCCGGGCGTATTCGTAGGCCCGAACGTCCGGATCGGACGGGACTGCGTCCTTTATCCCAATGTCGTTCTTTACGACGGTACGATCCTGGGCGAGAGGGTAACGATCCACGCCGGGACGGTCGTCGGTCAGGACGGCTTCGGATACGCAACGCACGCCGGAAGGCACGAGAAGATACCCCAGGCCGGATGGGTCGAGATCGGCGACGACGTGGAGATCGGCGCTTGCTGCGCGATCGACCGCGCAACGATGGGCGCGACCGTCATTGCAGCCGGTACGAAATTCTCCAACCTCGTAACCATCGGTCACGGAACGAAGGTCGGAAAGCACTGCCTGTTCGTCGCGCAGGTCGGCGTAGCCGGTTCGACGACGATCGGCGATTACTGCGCCCTTGCCGGTCAGGTCGGCGTCGTCGGGCACATAAAAATCGGAAACCAGGTTCGCGTCGGAGCCAAAGCCGGCGTAATCAACGACGTGGCGGACGGTCAGGAAGTCCTCGGCGCGCCGGCTGTACCGAAAGCGCAGGCCAGGCGGGTCTATTCGGTTATGAACCAGTTGCCTCGTCTGCGAGACGTTCTGCGGAAACTCGTCGCCGACGTCGCCGACCTGAAAAATAAAATGAAAAATGATAAATGAAAAATGATGTAATTGGTAATTGGTAACTGGTAACGAATTACGAATTACGATTTACGAATTACGAATTACGATTTACGAATTACGATTTACGATTTACGCAGCATTTAACATTTAGCATTTATTTTATGCAAGGCCGAACTGCCTGTGGTCAACGAAGCGGAACCATTAGGTCTTATTGCCGGGGCCGGGAGATTACCGTTGCTGATCGCCGACGGCGTTCGCCGGACGGGGCGGCGACTGGTGGTCGTCGGAATTCGAGGCCAGGCCGAGCCTGGTCTGCGCGACCTTGCGGACGAGTTCGGGTGGGCGGGCATGACCCGCTTGGGGCGGTGGATTCGCCTGCTCCGCAGGGGCGGCGTCCGGCAGGCGGTCCTTGCCGGCGGAGTGCGGAAGGCGAACATGTATTCGCCGCTGCGGCTGCTGCGGTACCTGCCCGACTTGCGCACAGCCCGGCTTTGGTACGTCCGGCTGCGACATGACAAGCGCGACAACGCCGTGCTTCTGGCGGTGGCGGACGAACTTTCGAGGGAGGGCATTGAACTTATGTCAAGCGTCGAATATTGCGCCGAGCACCTGGCCGATGAAGGCCTGATGACCAAAACGCCGCCGTCGAAGTCGGCTGCGGAGGATGCGGACTTCGGTTTCGATATCGCCCGCCGGAGCGCCGCTCTGGACGTAGGCCAGTCCGTCGCCGTCAAAGAGCGCGACATCATCGCGGTCGAGGCGATGGAGGGCACCGACGATATGATCGCCCGCGCGGGACGGCTTTGCAAAACCGGCGGGTGGGTGCTGGTGAAGGTCGCCCGCCCGAACCAGGACATGCGTTTCGACGTTCCCACCGTAGGCCCCGAAACAATCCGTGCCCTCAAATCCGCCGGCGCTGCTTGCCTGGTCCTCGAAGCCGGAAGGACCATCATCCTCGACAAACCCGACACGCTCGCCCTGGCCGATCGCCTCGCCATCGCAGTAGTGGGAAAACGGACGGATGATATCCCCGCCACTACGTAACTTCGTTCAGCTGATGGAGCCGACGGGGAGATAAGGTGGCAGTTACAGGAAAGGAAGCGACGGATTGTCAGTGCCTATGCGACTGGGTTCCATGAGGGGTGAATATTCCGGAACCAAACGGAACCATTGGGAACGAATGGGAACGAAACGGAAAGATTCGGAAAGAATGGGAAAGATTCGGAAAGATTGGGAAAGTTTAGGAAAGTTTAGGAAAGTTTAGGAAA
>CAYUYD010000329.1:0-2694 GCA_964449105.1 uncultured Planctomycetaceae bacterium
GGATAAAATTAGATTATATTTTTATTATCCCCTGTATCCCCTGCATCCCTGCTTTTCTTTTGTTGTCGCCGGCGCATTGAGGCGACCCTGCGGTCAATCGCCGCCGACCAGATGTTCACATCTCCGGTGTCGGAAAGATAGCGCCGCAAAAAATCGTCCCAGCACCTGCCCACCCATGTCGCCGGCATCGAGTATTTCAACTGGGCCAGGTCTTTGACGCGCCAGCGGAAGGACCGCCATTTTGGCGCAAAGACCCTCGCCAAATCAATAAGATATAATCTCAGCCCGGCGGGGGCCTCGTCCATGAATATGTGCGAGGCGTACAGGTCGCGGTGGATAAATCCGCCGGCGTGAAGCGAAACAACCAGGCTCAGCAGGGTATCATTAAACCGCGTCATCGCCGCACCACCCAGGTCGTGGCGGGTCAAAAAATCCTCGAAGCACCGCTCAATCGCATCTCCCGGCACTTCCGACACAATAATATAACTCCGCCGGACGCCGAGGGCGTCTCGTTCCTCGCCCATTGCCACCGCGTGCATCGTCGGTACGCCGGCGGCATGGAGTCGGCGGATATTTTCAAACTCGCGCCTGGCCTGACCCATACGCCCCAGCCGTCGCAGCCGGACCGGCCAGGGGTCGGGCCCATAGCGTTTCAGATACCATTGGACGGTTCGACCCGATTCATCGGTCAGGCAAAGCCGAAACCGCCGCCGCGTTCCCAGCCCCGGCTTGGACAACTCCTGCCCGCCGGCGTAGGCGAACGCGCCGGACACCGTGTCCAGACCTTCACGCTCTAACAGGATTTGCTCGGCTTGATTATCGTTCACGAAGCAGTTCCTCTGCTGCGGTCAGGACCGATTCGGGCGGGATTTTCAACATGCACTGATGGTGCTCCGGACCGGTCGGTAGCGGACAGACCTTCTTACGGCATGGTCCGCAGGGCACATCCACGCGGACAATCCGCTCGCGGTCGTAGTAAATATCCGTCCATGCCGGGTCCGTTGGGCCGAATATAGTAACGACCGGGACGTCTAAAGCGGCGGCGAAGTGCCGCGGACCTGTGTCGTTGGTAATCAACAGGTCAGAGATGCGGACCATTGCCTTCAGCAGTCCAGGCGAGTTGGCGACCCGCGCCAGATTCAGCAGCGGCGGGCGCTTCATCGCGTCTTCAACCGCTTCGGCGATGGGTTTTTCGTCCGGACCGGCGTTAATGACTATCTGCGCGCCAAGGCCTTCGATAAGCCCGTCCGCGACGGCGGCGAAGCGCTCGGCTGGGTATATCTTGCCGGTCCCGTACGAAGCGCCTGGATTCAACAGGACAGTCGGTCTTGTCCCGTCCGCGCCGGCTTCAGTCAGCAGCGTTTTGGCCGATGCGGCATCGGTATCTGCGACGGCGAGTTCCATTTTCTTGTTACCGACATCGCAGCCGAGGTGTTCGGCAATGGCGAGATAGTAATCTATCGCGGGCACGACGGAAAAATTGCCGTCGGCATCGCGCGGTGGGGGGAGCATGTCGGTCAACAGCCAGCCACGCCCGTCGCGATTGTAACCGACCCGCCGGGCGGCGCCTCCGAGGCGCGCAACCAGCGCACTGCGGAAACTGTTAGGCCCCAGCACAGCCAGGTCGAACCGCCCGCGCCGAAGCGCGCGGACCTGGTCGAATGCGCCGCCCCCAGAGACGATAATCTCATCGCTCCAGGGGTTGGGCGTAAGCGTTGCTGCCGCCGCAGGCCTGGCCAGTATCGCCAGATGCGCATCGTCGAACCGTGCGCGGATAGCACGCAGCGCCGGCGTGAACATCACCGCATCGCCCACCCAGTTCGGGACGAATACGACAATCCGTTGTGGCACATCGGGCATGTTGGTATTGTATAGGTAATTACGGCGGGGCGCGTAGTCATTGTTGGAAAGTCCATCAAAGAGAAACTAAAATTTCGGTAAAGAGGTGTAATTATGAGCAAATCCGGTCTGGGCATTTCAATTGACACTTTATACCGCCGCATGGTGGCTGAAACCAAACAATCGCACGGCTTCGGCTCGCGGAAAGGTGAATCTCTCCGCACCTGGCAGAAGCGGCTGCATGAGAAACTGCTTGAGTTGCTGGCGATTGCGGGTCGGCCTCGTCCTGCTCCGCCGGTGCGGTTTGTCCAGGAAGAGCGGATGGACGGATACGTCCGTCGCCGCGGGTACATGGTAGCAGAGGACGAACTGGCTGTACCGTTTTACGTGCTGGAGCCGGACCCGAAACCGGCTGGGAAGATGGGCGTCTGCATGGCGGCAGTCGGGCACTCCAAATGGGCCAAGGATGCGCCCGTTGGAATCATACATGACGAGGAGGACAGCAAGTCGATCGTGGAAGGTCAGCGCAACTATGCCGTGCAGGCCGTCCGGCGGGGTTATCTAGCAATCTCGCCCGATTGGCGGGGGATGGGCGAGTTGGTCCTGGCCCAGGACATCGACGATGAACGCAGCGGCTGCTGGCAGATGTCGATGCGGGCGATGCAACTGGGCAGGCCGCTGCTGGGACAGCGAGTCTCCGACGCGATGCAACTGCTGGACTGGGCGCTGGCCCGCAAGGATACCGACCGCCGGCGGGTCGTGATGACCGGAAACAGCGGCGGCGGGACAATGACGCTGTTCACGTCGGCAGTCGATAAGCGTATCACGGCGGCAGCGCCGAGTTGCTTCATCACG